>CAMVAA010000016.1 GCA_947165345.1 uncultured Bacteroidales bacterium | reverse complement strand
TCTCTACCCCCTCTCTACCCCCTCTCTACCCCTTCTCTACCCCCTCTCTACCCCCCACCCCACCCCCAAAACTAAAAACTAAAACTTAAAACTTAACCTAAATCTCACCTCCCCCAAGTTTTCAACCACAGCGTTTGATAACTTTTCGCGCCCGCCCACAGACCGATGCGGATTTTTGTGTAATTTTACACTCGGGTTGTTGCGCGTGCGTAACAACACAAACCATTTAACGTCAATAATATAAGCAATATATATGACCACAAAGAACACCCTTGAAAGCCTCACCGAAGGCATGCAGCACCTCTGTGCCGTGGCCAACCGCATCGTGGCCGCCGACGGCAAGGTGAGCCGCATAGAACGCGACCTGCTGATGGACGACCTACGCCGCCTCTACGACATTGCCCTCTGTCTCAACGTAGTAGGCGATGAGCGGAGCGCCAAGAGCAGCGAACGCAGAGCGGAGAGCGTCGCTCCCGCCACCGCGGCCGAAGAGAGGAAAGAGGAGTCCGACGAGATGAGAGTGAAAAGCGAGGACATGCTCGCCTCCGCCGTGGCGGCCTCCATCTCGGCCCTCAAGCCCGAACCGCCGATCGTGGAGGTGAAGGCCGAGGCCGAAAAAGCGGTGGAAGAAGCACATAGCGAGGAGCCGGAAGCGGTCGTCGAAGAGCCTGTGCAGCCCGCACAGCCCGTGCAGCTCTCCGAGCCGGAACCGCCGGCAGAGCCCGCCAGCATGGCAGAGTTCGAGACAGAAGGCAGCCTTCTCTTCGAGGAGGTAATCACCGAACCGGAACCCACACCAGAGCCGGATCCCGAACCCACCCCGGAGCCGGAACCCACCCCGGAACTCGAACCCGAACCCGTGGCAGCCCCCCAGCCCACACCCGCCCCCACACCCGTGGAAGAGCCCCGCCAGGCCTCGCTCCTGGACTACCTCAAGAGCCCCGCCGCCGCCACCCAGCCCGCCGTCCGCACACTGGCCGAGAGCCTCGCCGGCACCGAGAACGGCGACCGCAGAGTGGGCAACATCGTCGCCAACGCACGCAAAGTGGACGACCTCCGCACCGTCATCAACATCAACGACAAGTTCAGCTTCATGTCCGAACTCTTCAAGAACAACATGCGGGCCTACAACGACTTCATCATGCACCTCAACAGCCTCACCTCCCGCGACGAAGCCCTCGCCTACGTCGCCGACACCGCCCGCCTCTACTCCTGGGACGAAGCCTCCGCCACCGTCCAGTCCTTCCGCAAAATATTCGACAAGAAGTTCTAAAACCACAGACCCTTAGACCTTTACACCACCATGGGCAAAGCAATCCTCTTCTCGGCACCTTCGGGCTGCGGCAAAACGACCATCATCCGTGAGCTGATGCAGTACTTCGACTGCTTCGGATTCAGCATCTCGGCCACCTCGCGCCAGCCGCGTGCAGGCGAAGTCGACGGGAAAGACTACTACTTCCTGTCGCACACAGAGTTCAAACGCCGCGTCGACCAGGGCGACTTCCTCGAATGGGAGGAGGTCTACGCCGGCACCTGCTACGGCACCCTGAAGAGCGAGGTGGAGCGCCTCTGGGCCGAAGGCCGCGTGGCCGTCTTCGACGTCGACGTCAACGGCGGACGAAACATCAAACGCCACTTCGGCGCCGACGCACTCTCCATATTCGTCATGCCGCCCAGCGTCGAAGTCCTGGAGCAGCGACTCCGCAGCCGCGGCACCGAGAGCGAGGAGGCCATCGCCAAACGACTGGGCCGCAGCGCCGAAGAGCTCAAGCAGGCACCGCTGTTCGACGTCACCATCGTCAACGACGACCTGCCACGCGCCGTCGCCGAAACCCGCCGCGTCATAGAGGACTTCCTGAAAAACTGACCCCAACTCACCACTTAACACTTAATACTTAACACTTAACACTTAACACTTAACACTCACCACTCACCACCGCCCTTGAAGAAGCTGTTCGACATACTGAAACGTTACGACTACCTCCTGGTCTTCGTACTCCTGGTGAGCCTGTCGCTGCTGATGATGGCGCGCACCACCTACTACCAAAGCTCCCGCCTGGCCGTCTGGACAGCCAGCGTGGTCGGCAACTGGTACAAAGGCGTCGACGGCATTAGCGGCTACTTCGGCCTCAAAGCCGAAAACGACCGCCTCGCCGAGGAGAACGCACGCCTGCGCGCTCGCCTCGCCGAAAGCTACATCAGCTACAGCGACAGCGTCTTCTCCGTCCACGACACCGTCTTCCGACAGCGCTACACCTACACCGAAGCTCGCGTCATGAAGAACTCCTGGAACCAGCAGAACAACTACATCATGATCGGCAAGGGCACCGAACAGGGCATCAAACCCGACATGGCCGTCATCTCGCCCGACGGCATTGTGGGCGTCGTCATGTCGGCCTCTCGCCACTTCGCCACCGTCATGCCCGTGTTGCACAGCGACAGCCGCAACAGCGTCAAAGTGCTGCGCACCGGCATCAGCGGCTCGCTGGTCTGGGACGGCAAGGACTACCGCTACGCTCAGGTCATCGACCTCCCCACCACACACCAGTTCAACGAAGGCGACACCATCGTCACCTCAGGCCTCGCCGGCGACTTCCCGGAGGGCATCCCCGTGGGCTACGTCGAGAGCGCCGAAACCCTGAAAGGCAGCGGATTCTACAAGGTCCGCATACGACTCGCTACCGACTTCAACAAGCTCGACCACGTATATGTGGTCGACAACCGCTTCAGCGAAGAGCAGGACAAACTGATGAAAGACATCGAGAAACAATGAACAAGAACGTTTGGAGGACTATTGGACGCTTCGCGCTGCTGATGAGCATACAGCTTTTGGTGCTCAACTACGTGTACCTCGGCGGCTACACCATGCCGATGCTCTATGTGCTTTTCATCCTCATGCTCCCTACCGGCATGCAGCGAATTCCGCTGCTGCTCATAGCCTTCGGCACAGGCCTCGTCGTGGACCTCTCCAACGGGGTGCTCGGCTTCCACGCCCTGGCGTGCACCGCCGTGGCCATGGCCCGCATCTGGTTCGCCGACCGCATCCTCACACGCGGCGAGCCCGTCTCCATCGACCGCCCTGGCATCCGCTCCGTCACGCCGCAGTACTACATCGTCTACACCCTGCTCCTCTACGCCGTCTTCTACGTCGTCCTCTTCGCCGCCGAGCTCTTCGGCTCTCGCGGCCTGGGCGACATGCTCCTCGCCACCCTCTGCAGCACCCTGGCCTCCACCCTGCTCGTGGTGCTCTACCAACTGATATTCACCAAAAAAGAAGAAATATGACGACTCGGATATGCAGACTCTGGGCGGTAGCAGTCCTGCTGTGGCTCGCCTCTGCGGCTCCGGCCGCGGCACAGACCGCCATCGGCCGGTGGCGCGACTGCCCCGACCTGACACGCATCCACAGCGTCGTCGCCGCCGGCGACCGCATCTACGGCGCCGGTCAGGCCGGCATCCTCTGCTTCGACGTCGCCGACCGCACCCTCTCCACCCTCAGCCGCTCCTCAGGCCTCAGCGACGCCGGCATCTCCTTCCTGGCCTTCGACTCCGCCACACGCTGCCTCCTCGTGATATACAACAGCTCCAACATCGACCTGCTGGCGGGCAGCCGCATATATAACCTCTCCGACATCAAACGCAGCGAGGCCTTCTCCTACAAGGAAATCTACGGCGTGGCCTTCGCCGACAGCACCGCCTACCTCGCCACCGGCTTCGGCGTCGTGGTGGTGGACCTGCAGCGGCGCGAAATTCGCGAAACATGGCTGCTCGGCGACGGGGGCAGCCCCTCGGCCGTCTACGCCCTCGCCTTCTCACCCGACAGCATCTACGCCGCCACCGCCGCCGGCATCAAGCGCCTCGCGCGCTCCGAGCCGTTCCCCTCCATCGCCGACCGCTGGGTCGCCGACACGCGCCTCGCCGGCACCACCGTCGACCGCCTCGCCTTCGACGGCCGCCGCCTGTGGGCCGCCGGCTACACCATCTACCCCGGCCTGCGCGACGTCTACGTCCTCGACTCCGCCGACACCCATCACCTACACAACGGCATCCTCGCCTCACTCCGCTCCGCTGGCGGCTACACCACCGTCTGCCTGAACGACACCGTCTTCGTCTACGACACCGCCCTCTCCCTTCCCGACACCCTCGTCTCCTACACCTGGGGGCCCCTCAAAGCCAACGACGCCGTCGCCGCCGACGACGGGACAATCTGGACTGGCAACTCCTGGGACGGCATCACCGGGCTCCACCCCGACGGCACCGACGAGACCCACCGCCCCGACAGCCCCGCCGCGGCCGACAATATATACCGCCTCGTGCCCTTCGCCAGCCGCATGATGCTCTGCCCCGGTGGCCACAACTCCACCTTCGGCGGCATCTACATCCCCGCCGACCTCTGCACCACCACAGGCCGCCACTGGCAGTCGCTGAACCGCCAGAACGGCATGCTCGACAACAAGTACGACGTCGTGGACGCCGCCGTCAACCCCCGCGACACCAACGAGACTGTCGTGGCCCTCTGGGGCACCGGCATAGCCGTGGTGCGCGACAACGAGGTGGTACAGTTCTACACCGACACCAACACCGGCGGAGCACTGCAGCGATACAGCGTAGGCTCCTACAACACCCTGCGCACGGGCACCGTGGCTTTCGACCGCAGCGGCAACCTGTGGACCACCGTGTCGCACTCGAGCCACGCCCTGGCCGTGCGTCGCAGCAACGGGCAGTGGGAGAGCTTCCCGACAACGGCCTTCTCCCCACTCCTCCAGGTGGACAAGATGGTGTGCGACAGCGTGCGAGGATACATCTGGATGGCCGGCTCCGACAACGCCATCTACGTCCACGACGGCGAGAGCCGCCTGGCTCGCGTGAACCCCAACAACGGCAGCAAGATGCAGACCGAGAGCGTGAACGCCATGGCGCAGGACCAGAACGGGAACATCTGGATAGGGACCAACAAGGGCATCAAGGTGATCTACGACGGCTATAACGCCTTCCGCAATGGCGGCAACGGCGAGACAGCCCCGGTAACCTGCAGCAACATCACCATCAGCAACGGGGACTTCGCCGAGTACCTCATGGCCTACGAGAACATCACGGCCATTGCCGTCGACGGCGCCAACCGCAAGTGGGTGGGCACCGCGGCCGGAGGCCTCTACCTCCTCTCGGCCAACGGCCTGGACCAGCTGCAACACTTCACCACCACCAACAGCCCCCTCTTCTCGGACAAGGTGCTGGCCATCGGCATCCACTCGCGCAACGGCGACGTCTACGTGGGCACGGACCGCGGCCTGCAGGTCTACCGCTCCACCGCCACCTATGCCGAGGCGGCGCCGCGCGAAGAGGTCTACGCCTACCCCAATCCCGTCCGGCCGGGCTACGAAGGGCCGATAGCCATCAAAGGCTTCACGCGCAACGCCCTCGTACACATCACCGACGCCGCGGGCCACACCGTATACAGCACCCAAGCCTACGGCGGACAGGCCATCTGGGACGGCCGCACTACGAGCGGCGAGCAAGTGGCCTCGGGCGTGTACTACGTCTTCGCCTCCGACGCCGAAGGCGGCAACCGCAGCGTCACCAAAATCCTCATCGTACGTTAGGCCATGCTTCTCTCCACCCCAGGCCTCGTACTCCACACCACCCCCTACGGCGAGTCATCGGTTGTCGCGAAGGTATTCACCAGGCAGCTCGGCGTGCGCTCGTACATCATAAAAGGGGTGCGCAACGGGCGGAGCCGAGTAAAGCAGAACCTGATGCAGCCGCTGTGCAGCGTGGACATGGTGGTGTACTGCAACCCGAAGAACGACCTGAACCACGTGCGGGAACTGACGCCGCGCCATCCGGACTACGAGTCGCGGCCCGTGGGCAACGCGCTGCGCTTCTTCATGACCGAGGTGCTGTACAAGGCCATCCGCGAGGAGGAGCCCATGCCCGACCTGTGGGACTACGTGGAAGAGACTTGTCTCAGGCTGACGGCCGAGCGCGAGGCCCCGACGGGCAACCTGCCGCCGGTGTTCATGCTGGAGGTGGCGCGCCACCTCGGCATCGAGCCGCTGGACAACCACACGGAGCGCGAGCCGCTGTTCGACCTGCAGGCTGGGCGCTTCGCCGCCACGGCCAACGAGACCACCCTGCCGCCGGCCCTCTCGGCCATGCTGCACGACTACCTCGGCAGCCCGGCGCCGGAGAGTCTCTCCTACCCCCTCGCGGCACGGCGCGCCCTGATAGACGCCCTTATAGCCTACTTCCAGCTGCACCTCAGCGGCTTCCGCAACTTCCGCAGCCACGAGATACTCCACACCATAATGCGATAGAAACAAAAACAACATACATCATGAAAAAGACACTTCTACTATTGGCACTTGCGCTGACGGCCACCGTGGGCACAGCGCAGCAGGTCTACTGGGTCTTCCTGGCCGACAAGGCGGGGACCGCCTTCAACCCCTACGAGTACTTCGACGCCAAAGCCATCGAGCGCTATGCGCAGTGCGGAGCAGACCTCTACGACGAGAGCAACTACCCGCTGCAGCAGAGCTACGTGGACGGCGTGGAGGCCATAGCCACCGAGGAGGTGGGCACGAGCCGGTGGCTGAACGCCGTGGCCGTGAGCGCCACCCCGGCCCAGGCAGCAGCCATCGAAGAGCTGCCGTACGTGGTGCGGGTGCAGACCCTCGAGGGCGCCCGGATGCAGCTGGCCACGGCCACTGCCGAGGCCGAGACAGGCCTCTTCGACAAGGCCACCGTGGACGGCCCGCTGGAGGCCCAGCTGGTGCGCATGGGCGGAGCGGCCTTCCGCGAGAAAGGCATCGACGGACGGGGCGTGAGGATAGCCGTCCTGGACGGCGGCTTCCCGAAGGTGAACACCCACGAGGCCTTCAAACACCTCCGCGACAACAAGCAAATCGTCAAGACGTGGAACTTCCCCAACAAGAAGGAGAACGTGTACGGCTGGAACTCGCACGGCACAATGACCCTCTCGTGCATCGGCGGGCGCATGGGCGACAAGGACCTGGGCCTGGCCACGGGAGCCGAGTATCTGCTGGCGCGGACCGAGGTGGAGGCAGAGCCCTTCAAGGAAGAGGTGTGGTGGCAGATGGGCATGGAGTGGGCAGACCGCAACGGGGCCAACATCATCTCGTCGAGCCTCGGCTACGGGAAGCAGCGCTACTACACGCGCGACATGGACGGCACGTCGTACGTGGCGCGGGCCGCGAACATGGCGGCGCGCAAGGGCATCCTCGTGTGCAACAGCGCCGGCAACGAAGGCGACGAGAGCGAGTGGAAGACCATCATCACGCCGGCCGACGCGGACAGCGTGCTCTGCGTGGGCGGCATAGAGAACAGCCTGACGGAGTACAACCACATCAGCTTCAGCAGCTACGGTCCATCGGCCGACGGGCGCCAGAAGCCCAACGTGTGCGCCTTCGGCTATGCGCGCACCGCCAACGTGTCGTCCAACGACGCGTACCACTACGTGCACGGCACCTCCTTCTCGTGCCCGCTGGTGGCAGGCTTCGCGGCCTGCGCCTGGCAGGCGACGCCCGGCAAGACGGCCATGGAGATGATGGAGCTGCTGGAACGGAGCAGCGACCTGTACCCCTACTGCGACTACGCCTACGGCTACGGAGTGCCGCAGGCCAGCTACTTCACGGGCGAGCGGAAGGCGGCGGAGCCCACCTTCCGCCTGGCGGAGGAGGAGGGGCAGATACGCCTGGTCCCCGCCACGCAGCTCAGCTCGGAGCCCATCTTCTACAAAGAGGTGCGGCCTGACGGGTCGATAGTGCGGTTCGGGAAGAAGACACTGATATACATGGACAGCCTGACAAACCTGCTGTTCACGGTGGCCGAGGGCAACACGCTGGTGGTGCACGCCGGCGGCTATACGACCCAGATACAAGGCCACGCGACGAAGAGCCTCGCCTGGGGGACGGTGGACACGAAGCCGGGCGCCATCTTTGCCGGCACTATGAGCACCGAATACCGCGACGAGACGATGAACACCCCGTCGAAGTGGGGCACCGACGCCACGTGGAGGAAAGACATCTACTTCGCGTTCGGTCTGCCGCTGAAGACGGCGGGCGGGGAGCTGGCGTCGGACGTGTGGTCGCCGGCCACGCGCCTGGGCGTGCGCATCATGCGGGGCCTCGGCAAGGTGTACAGCCTGGGCGTCGGGGTGGAATACGGCAACACGCGCTACAACTACATGGACCAGCCCTACAACACGACAGAGACGACGCTCGGCGCCGACAGCGTGGCCGGGACGTACGACGAGATACTGCGGCGCTACGTCAACCAGGGCGAGCTGACGCTCGAGCTCTTCCAGAGAATACGCCTCTCGAGCGTGGCGCTGCTCACGGGCAAGGGCTTCAACTGGGACCTCGGCGTGTACGGCAGCTACGGGTGGAACCGCTACAAGCTGCGCGGCAAGGCGACGGCCATGCCCGCCAGCAGCCAGAACACGGTGTACTACAACCCGAGCCCGATAGACGCCTACCGCTGGAACTGGGGAGTGGCGACACGGCTGACCTACGACAACATAGGCCTCTACGCACGCTATCGGCTGAACGGCATCGGCAAGGAGACGCCGGCCGACAAGGTGCTGATGCCTCGCCTCGAGATAGGGGCCCAGATTGCCTTCTGAGGAGCAGGGCGAAAGCCGTAATGTTAAAATATTTGCACCATTCGGAAAAATGTGTAACTTTGCACAGATAGCCGAATGGTGCTTTTCCATACATGAAGACTAATACTCAGCACTATACAAACCACCAGGCACCATTGCGCGGCAGGACACCCTCCCCAGTAGGAAGAAGACAACACAAAACTGTATAACGATGAAGAGAATGTTACCTTTGTTGCTTGCGGTGAGCATGCTACTACCCCTGCAAGGCCAAATCAACGTGTTTCCACATGTGTGGTCGTTCAGTACGGGCTTCAACGGATGGAGCATGTACGACCGCGACGGCGAGAGCGGTGACAACTGGGTCGTCAGCGGGGACCACCTGTACACCCGGTGCTCGTACAACGACCCGCAGACCGGGGCGTACGTGAGCCACACGCCGGACGAGTGGCTTGTGAGCCCGCTGGTGCAGCTGGGCAACGGGGAGTTCCTCTTCGAGTTCACGGCCGCCACCATCAACGCGCACCTGCAGATATACGTGTCGTACGACAACGACCCGAACAACATCGTCTACGACAGCCCGCTGCAGGACGTGGTGCTGAACAGCAACAACAGGATCAAGTACAGCTACTCGCTTGCGGACTACGCCGGTGAGGAGGTGTACATAGCCATCCGCTACCAGGCGGACTACGGGAGCTTCAGCTTCGTGGAGCTCTACGACGCGCGGGTGAGGGAATTCGGGGTGCCGATGCCCAAGCTGCCGGCCGACACCATCGTGACGACCGGCGAGACGATAGTATTCCACTGCAGCATGCTGGAAGGCAACGACCCGTCGATGACGTACAGCTGGAGCTCGACCATGCAGGCCGCGGGCGACGCGACCATCACGCAGAGCACCGAGGTGCTGCACATATCGTACACCTATCCCGGGACGGACACCATCGTGGTGACCGCGCAGAACAACACCGGCCTGGCGAGGGACACGATGACGGTGAGAGCCTACGACTTCGCGCCGGCGACGCTGCCCTACACCACGAGCTTCGACGACATACTGGACAACGACCACTGGATCACCTTCAACGGCGAGAACGGGTGGTATGCGGGGACCGGCGCGTCGGAAGAGGGCGACATGGCGCTCTACATCTCGGACGACGACGGGGTGAGCAACGGGTACGACAAAGAGACACAGAGCATCTCGTATGCCGTGAGGGCGATAGAGATCACTGACGACGGGAACTACACATACTCGTACCGCTGGCGCTGCCACGGGCAGACCAACTTCGGCACGCCGATAGACTACGTGCGGCTCTACCTCGCGAAGGACCTGAAGAACCTGCACGCCGACCAGAACGTGGCGCTCGGGGCCTGGCAGCCGCTGAGCCTCGGCTACCTGTACGGGCAGAGCGAGTGGCAGGAAGAGGTGGGCGAGCTGCAGGGGCTGACGGCGGGGACGTACTTCATAGTGATGCGGTGGATCAACTACGGCACGGACCAGTTCGGCGAAGCGAGCGACCCGGCGGCGGCCATCGACGACCTGCAGTTCACGACGCTCACCTGCCACCGGCCGACCAACCTGACGGTGACGGCCACGACGGACAGCTCGATCACCATAGCGTGGAGCGCCGGCGGGGGCGAGACGGAGTGGGCGTACAGCCTCAACGGGGGCGAGTACACCGAGGCGCTGCACTCGCCGCACGAAATCACGGGACTGGAGGCTGGTACGCAATACGGTATCAACCTGCGGTCGGTGTGCGCGGACGGCTCGCACAGCCTGGACGTGCACACGGTGGGCGTCACGGACTGCCGCCTGGTGTCGGAGCTGCCGTGGACGGAAGACTTCTCGACGTTCGGCATACTGGTGACGGACCCCTGCTGGGGACGAGGCACGAACAGCATCATCAACGGATACCCCAACATCAAGACCCTCGACGGCAACAAGGCCGTGGACATGTACGGCAGCCTCTCGACGGAGGGGAGCGAGTGGACCTACCTCACGCTGCCGCGCTTCGAGGTGCCGGTGGACAGCCTCGAGCTGACCTTCGACATGCGGAGGGTGCAGGGTGGATACGACGCGAAGATAACGGTGGGCGTGATAGCTGAAGGAACGCCGTTCTGCATGACGTGTTTCGACTCGGTGGCGAGCTTCAGGGCCGTGAACACCACGTGGACGACGTTCTCGGTGGACTTCTCGGCATACACGGGCCAGGGCAACCGCATCGTCCTGGTTACGGACACGAACCTCACGGGGCCGTACTTCAACGAGGTGTACATCGACAACCTGCATGTCTACCACTACAGCGCGTGCCGCCCTGTGTCAGGGCTGGGGGTGGAGAGCCTCAACGCGCACGGGGTGAACATAGAGTGGGACGACGTGGAGGGGGCAACGTACAGCGTGGCCTACCGTGCCGCGGGGACGGAAGAAGACTGGATAGAAGGCGACGCCGACATGAGCCCGTTCGGCATATCGGGCCTGGAGGAGGGGGTGCTCTACGAGGTGGAGGTCAGGACCATCTGCGGCACGGGCGACACGAGCCGCGCCGCGCAGCTGAGCTTCCGGACGCCCTGCGTGGTCGACGAGCTGCCCTACACGGAGGACTTCGAGACGGCGAGCCGCGACTGCTGGACGGTGGTGGGGACGACACAGTACGCCTCGGTGAGGTGGAACCTGACGACCGCGGCGGAAGGGAGCGCGAAGGTGCACAGCGGGACGCACTCCATGTACAGCTCCGCGGCGGAGAACTACTACGGAGCGTTCGACGAGTGGCTGATTTCGCCGGCCTACGAACTGCCGACCAACCTCGACCCCGGGGCCACCTTCTCGTGGTACAGCTTCAACCGCGAACGCAACTACTCGGCGGACGGATACACCGTGCTCGCGACGATAGGCGACGCGCTGGACACCGCCTCGTATACGGACACCCTGGCCGAGGTGGGCACCGACACGGAGTGGACCCTGCACGTGGTGAACATAGGCGCCTATGCCGGCGAGACGCTCCACATAGCGTTCCGCCACAACGCGACGGCGACATACAACGGCATATACATCGACGACGTGGAGCTGAACGTCAGCCAGCGGCCTGTGGTCAGCCTCAGCGGCGAGGCCGAGGTGGCGGTGGGGAGCGAGGACACAATCAGCGTCAGCCTGATAGGCGGCGCGCCGGAGGGTGTGGAATACAGCTGGCGGTCGGCGAGAGAAGAGCGGGGCGAGGCCTACGTCACGCCGACGAGCGACCCGGCAAGGCTGATAATCACCTACCTGAGCGAAGGGTACGACACAGTCTGCGTGGTGGCGGAGAACGCCCACGGGGCGGACAGCGCGTGCTTCACGGTGCACGCCTACCGACCCGTCACCTGCCCGGCCCCGACGGGGCTGGAGATGACGTCGGCCGACGGCACGACGATGCACCTGGTGTGGAACGCCGGCGGTGCGGAGACCGAGTGGGAGGTAACGATAGGCGGGCAGCAGCCCGTGCTGGTCAGCGACAACCACTACACCGCCTCCGGGCTGACGCCGCTGACTGAGTACGCCGTGAGCGTGAGGGCCGTCTGCGGCGCGGATGACAGCAGCACCGCGGTGACCGGCCTGTACAACAGCGGCTGCGCGGCCGTGAGCGACCTGCCGTGGTGCGAGGACTTCGACGCCTACGAACCGGGTCCGGCGGCGGCCAACGTGGACTGCTGGAGCCAGCAGGGCGGCGGGCGCCTGACGGTGTCGGCGACACAGCCGCTGAGCGGGAACAGCGGCGACCGCAACCTGCGCCTCGTGCGCACCTCGCAGCGCGACACGACGCCGATGCTCGTAGTGATGCCGGCCTTTGCGATGCCGCTGCGCAGCCTGGAGCTCACGCTCCACACGCGAGTGGACGGAGCCACGGCCGGGCGGCTGGAGGTGGGCTACACCTCGGCGGAGGCGGACCTAACAAACTTCGTGCCGCTGCTGACCCTGGACGCCGCGGACTCGGCGCAGTGGTACGCCGGAGGGCAGTACGGCTGGCGCAAAGACTCGCTGACGCTCGAGACCGTTCCGGTCGGTTCGCGGCTGGCGCTGAGGCAGTTGTGCGCAGGGACGATTAACAAAGTGTGGTTTGTGGACTCGGTGTGCCTGAGCACGCCGGACAGCGTGGACCCGTACGCCTGTGCGGAGCCTACGGAGCTCACGGCCAGCCGCATAGCCAGCGGCTACTACCGCGTGGCGTGGACACCGGGGAGCTACGAGACGCGCTGGGAGCTCGAGACCGTCAGGCTGAGCCCAGACTACGACTCGGCGGTCAGCGTGAGCGCCAACGCCGCCATCAGCATTGGCGGCATCACGGACGGAGCCACCTACCGCCTGCGCGTGCGCGCCCTCTGCACCGACGGGCTGCAGAGCCAGTGGAGCGCGCCGTACACCTTCACCGCGACGGCGCCGGAGCCTGGCGAGGAACCGGAGGACAGCGTGGCGATAGGCGGTGTGACCCGCATGGCGCAGTCGCTGCAGCTGCAGCCCAACCCGGCGGCCGACATGCTGAGCGTCACGTGGACGACGGGCGAGGGCGCGGCGCAGGGCGTAATCATCACAATGGTTGACATTTGCGGCCGCCCGTGCGGCAGATGGGCACCAAGCGGGAACACGCTCACGATAGACGTCAGGAGCCTGCCCGCCGGCACCTATTTCCTGCGCCTTGCAACGCCAGCGGGCACGTCGACGGCGAAGGTGCTCGTCAGATAGGCATTCGTCACCGCACAGACCCTTCACCTGGTGGGGCGGCACTCGAGGGCTACACGCCGGAGCGCCGCCCCCTTTTTCAGGTGAAAAATGAGGGGTGAAGGGGTAGAGAGGACCCAGAGAGGACCCAGAGAGGACCCAGAGAGGACCCAGAGAGGGGGTAGAGAGGGTGGGGAGGTGAGGCACCCCGGGCCTCAGGGCAGAAAGGGGGCGGGGGGCGGGGTGGACTATCTTAAATAAAGTTAATCTTGCACCCCGTCCGTAGCATTCCGGCCTTCCCTTTCGTCTTATATACAATATGCACCACGAGAACTGCGCAGCTCGCCCATCCGCCAGCCGGACGTCACCGCCCAAAGCCTCAGCTACCGGCTGATGGGTCAGCGACATAGACGCGGAAAAATGTTAAAAAAGATTTTATGTGATGCACATTGTGGAAAAAGGCTTATATTTGCAAAGTTAATGCCTACGGGAACCATGGCTCAACGACACTGACACTCAACGCTCTACTCACGAAGCAGACACTACGGCGCCCCTCGCCCGGCCACCGCGCCGACAACGATTGAGACAGCAAACAACAAATAAAATCAACAATAATAACAAAACAAGGACAAACGATGAAGAAATTTACGCTGGCACTGCTCGCCCTGATGCTGGGAACGGCAATCGGGCAGGCCCAAGTGTCGACATTCCCGGTGGAATGGGTCTTCCAAGAGAACAACTGTGGATGGACCGTAGTCGACAACGACGGAGAAGAGGCGGACAACTGGAATCTCTACTATGACGAGACGAACAGTCTGTACTGCTTCTACACCCGCTGCTCGTTCAACCAGATGGGTGCCCCGGCACTGCACTACGCCGCCGACGAGTGGCTGATAAGCCCCGCCATCGACGTGACAAGCGACGGACTGGTGTTTGAGTACGAGATGAGGAACTACCAGTCGCACTACCAGATTTATATATCGTATGACAACACGGTGACCGACATGCTCTATGACCAGCCGGTGGTGGACTCCACGGTGTCGAACAACTCCGTGACCAGGAAGCGCTCGATTTCGCTGGCCAACTATGTGGGCAACACGGTTTATATCGGAGTGCGATTCATCTCGACCCTGACGGACTACAGCTGGATAAAGTTCGTGAAGGCCGGCATCCGCGAGGTGAACCTGCCGCAGGTGAACCTGCCGAAAGACACTATCGTAGACATCAGTGACACGATGCGCATCAAAGCCTGGCTCAGCGAAGGTTCGCTCAACCAGCTGGGTTACACGTGGCGCTCGTATGTGCACTCCGCCGAGGGTGAGGTCATGACCAGCGACTTCGACTCGGCATCGTTTGTATATCCTTTCCCCTGCACGGACACCATAATCGTCACCGCCACAAATAGCTACGGTGTGTCGCACGACACGATGGTGGTGAGAGCCTACGACTTCCAGAGAGCCACACCTCCGTACCAGTGCAACTTCGACTACAGCGGCAACAACGGATGGGTGCTCTTCAACGGTAGCAACGCATGGACCGTCGGCAGCTATGAAGGCTACGAGCGCTCCAACCTGCTCTACATCACCGAGGACGAGGGCGCCAGCAACAGCTACTCGACCGACGCCTCAGTATCATACGCCGTTCGCGCCTTCTACATAGCCGAGGCCGGTGAATATCAGGCCGACTACCTCTGGCGCTGCATGGGCCGTGGCGAATATATCGACTACCTCAACCTCTACATTACCAAAGACCTCAACAACCTCTACGCCAATCGCTCAGCCTACACATCCTCGTGGCAGAACCTCACACCCGGCGTTCTGAACCTCTCCGGAAGCGCGGAATGGCAGCGCAACAGCGCCGTGGTGACGCTGGATTCCGGCGTCGTATACGTGGTAGTCATGTGGCGTAACCTGGGCTGGTCGCCAGTGTACGGCGAAGCCGTGAACCCGCCGGCCGCCATCGATGACTTCAGCCTGCGCCGTATGACCTGCAGCGTGCCCGAGAACTTGCACATCACCGACGCCACGCCGAGCTCTGTGACGATAGCGTGGACAGCCATGAGCAACGAGACCGAATGGGCCTACAGCCTTGACGGGCTGAACTACACCGTCATGGACCACAACCCATTCACAATAGACGGTACCGAGCCCGGCACGCCATACACCATCACGGTGCGCGCCATCTGCTCGGCCGGCGACACCAGCAGCATGACCAGCGTGTCCATTCTCACCCCCTGCGCCACGATTGACGAGTTGCCGTGGGGCGAGGACTTCAGCACATTCACCCCGTCCGCCGACGTCTTCGACCCCTGCTGGCGCCGCGGCCGTTCGAAGCAGGAAATCGAGAGGCCACAGGTGGTTTCTGTAGATGGAGACAACGCTTTCTATATGGAGTGTATCAACCAGGTGGGCTGGGTGGAGAACGCCTACAGCTATGTAGTGCTGCCGCCTTTCGCCGACCCGATAGGCAATCTGAACATCAATTTCGAGATGCGCCGCACGGCTGTGAACGCGGCTAAGGTGGTAGTGGGTATCATAGACTCGCTGGACTACAGAGAGGGTATGAACATTGACACGGTTGGGGCTTTCGAGGCTACGTCGACGACGTGGCAGAGCTTCAGCGCCAGCTTTGCTGGCCACAGTGCCAACAACGCACACATCATCATCATCACCGACCTGAACCTGAACAACCAGCAGCAGAGCAAGCTGTATATAGACAACATAGAGGTCTACGACGCGAGTTCGTGCCTGAAGCCGAACCACCTGTCCATAGACTCGGTGAGCGAAACTGAGGCCATCGTTTCGTGGCAGCACCCAAACGCCGCCGTCGACCAGTTCGAGGTGAGCTACCGCCCGGCCAATACGGACTACGAATGGAGCGTGGAGACGGTGTATGAGCGACATGCCACGCTGAGTTTCCTGGACGAGGGCGTGCTGTACGAGGTATCGGTACGCGCCGTGTGTGCTCCCGGTGAGTTCAGCAACCCCACGACGAGCGTCTTCCGCACCCTCTGCCAGACTGACGACATCGCCTACAGCGAGGACTTCGAGGGCGAAGGCATAGAATGCTGGAATGTATTAGTCACCAACCTTTACCAGAACGTAGCATGGCACCGCAGCAACACACAGGCCTACAGCGGAGAATACTCAATGTCGTCGGCCTCGATATACTCCTTCTTTGCGCCGATAGACGAGTGGCTCGTCTCGCCAGCCATCAACGTACCGTCCGACGCCGACGTCAACCTCTCGTTTACATGGTACAGTTTGAACCCCACGAGGAGCAACCATGAGGAACCCTACCTCGTACTCGCGAATACGGACGCATATAACGACAAGGCCTCCTACACCGACACGCTGGCCTACGTGGTAGGCGACGAAACATGGACAAAACACACAGTCCGCATCAGCCAATATGCAGGACAGAAGATTCACATCGCATTCGTGCACAACGTAGCGAGCAACGTTGGCGACAACGCCATATATATAGATAGCGCAGCCATAATGGTTGACCAAATACCTGTGGTGGCCATCAACGGACCGACCGCTGCCAACGTAGGCTTTGCAACACAGTTTACCGCAACACGCATCGGCGGCTCCACAGAGGAACTACAATACGACTGGTACTCCCAGATGCTCGAGAACGGCCAGGCTACAGCAGCCTCGGATGACGAAGAAAACGCACTCACCCTCACCTACCTCGAAGAGGGTATCGACACCATCGTCGCCACCATTAACAACTTCTACGGTACCGCCTACGACACCTTGATTGTCAACGTCCGCGACATCCACGCCATCACCCTTCCCTATAGCACTGGTTTCGAGGCCGACGACGACAATGAAAACTGGATCGTAGCCAATAGTTCCAACACTGGCTGGGTCATCGACGACGGAGTCTCCAATGGCGGCAGCCAAGCTATGTACATCAGCTCCAACAATGGAGACAATAATGAATACGCGTTGGGAGCCCACTATGTCTACGCCTACCGCGGCGTAGAGTTCCCAGATGACGGCGAGTACACCATCAGCTTCGACTGGCGTGCCAACGGTCTGAACACCGCCAACTATGGACTGCCACACGGTGCCATGAGAGTGTACCTCATGCCGGCCAACACCATCTTCACCAATGGTGTGGACCTGAATAACAACGACGCCGTGATAAGGCTGTCCTATAACGAAGCCTCCAACTTCTACGGCAACAGCGACTGGCAGAACTATGTCGCCAACATCGAGGTCGAGAAAGGCCTCTACATCCTCGTCTTCCAGTGGTACAACGTCGCGGGCGGCGCATGCTACAACCCTGCCGCCGCAATCGACAACCTCGCCATCGAGAGTCTGACTTGCTACTCCCCGATCGAACTGAAAGTGGCAGCCGTGACCGGCACCGAAGCCACCATCGAATGGACTGCCGGAGGCGAGGAAATCGAGTGGGAAGTGACCGTCGGCGACGCTGCTCCCGAGGTGTCTTACGAGACCTCCTACACAGCCACCGGCCTCACCCCGCGCACCTCCTACACTGTCACCGTACGTTCCATCTGCGGCGAAGGCGACACCAGCCACCCCATAACCCTGTCCTTCTACACCGACTGCAGCGCCATTGAAGAGCTCCCGTGGAGCGAAGACTTCAGCTCCTTCACGCCTGCCTCGAGCGGCATCGACATCGAATGCTGGCAGCACCTCGGCGGCGGCCGCATGACCACCACCCGCCAGTACGCCAACGGCAGCGACCCCAACGACTGCAGCCTCCGTCCCATCCACGCCAGCAACCGCGACACCCTGCCTAACGGCGTCGCTCTGCCCTACTTCTACATCCCCACCCGCTACCTGGAGATGACCGTCTACCTCATGGCCGAAGGCGCCAGCGCCGGCGACATCGAGTTCGGCTACCTGACCTACACCAACGACATTGCCTCGTTCGAGACGGCCCGCGTCATCACCCCAGCCGAAGCTCCGGTGGGCTCCTTCACTCGCTTCACCATCACCTTCCCCGAAGCCGAAGCCAACGAGCGCATCGTCATCCGCAAGCGCTACAGCAGCCTCTCCGAATACTGGTATATCGACGACATCACCATCGACACCATCGCCGGTAGCGACCCGTTCAACTGCTACGTGCCCACCAACCTGCGCTCGTCCCGCGTCTCCAACCGCATCTACCGCGTAGAGTGGAACGCCGGCCGTAACGAGACCAAGTGGATGCTGATGCGCGAACACAACGGCGACACCATCCTCAACACCATCAACGACACTCCCATCCGCGTCTACAACGACATCGACGAGGGCGAGACCTACAACTTCCGCGTGAAAGCCATCTGCAACAGCCTGGCCGAAAGCGAATGGAGCGACGTCTACAGCCTCACCGTGACACCCGACACCACACCCGATGGCATCTCCGGCGTCGAGGCGGCCCACTTCTCCATGCAGCCCAACCCCGCCACCAGCAGCGTCACCGTCGACCTCACCGACCTCGGTTCCAACATCGACGTCGAAATCGTAGACCTCAACGGCCGCATCGTGGAACGCAACACCAACGCCAGCGGCAAGTGGACCGTGGACCTCGGCAGCTATGCCCGCGGAACCTACTTTGTCCGTGTCACCACGGCCGAAGGCACCTCGGTGCGCAAACTCATAGTCCAGTAGTCGCCACTTCTCGCTCGCACGATAGTGCGACTCCACCACGCGAGGCCGCAGGGTACACCAAGTCCCTGCGGCCTCGCCTATTTATACCCCTCCGCCTCAACCTCTGCCCGCCAGATGAAAAAAGTTCGCCGATACCGATATTTTTGCGTAATTTTGCACTCGGTTAGATATGCCCTCCCGATGCGATTCAGACATCACATAGCTCTGACAATGTGCCTCCTGGCTGCCGCCGTGGGCTTCTCCCAGAAGGGAAGCGGACGGCTGACCGTCTCCTTCGGCGACCCCTGGGACGGACGTTTCGATTCCGTGGACGTTTTCCTCACCCCCTCTACCCCCTCTCTACCCCTCCTCTACCCCCTCTCTACCCCCTCTCTACCCCCTCTCTACCCCCTCTCTACCCCCTCCCTGCCCTCCGCATGCCGTCTTTTCACCCTGCCGCGCGGTAGCCGGGCCACCCTGAACGGGTGGCACGCCTCGGCCACAGACACCATCTCCATCGCCCCCTACAGCCTCGCCCCCGCCCCAGGCCCCACCTGGAAAGACCGGCCCTCCTCGCCCCCTCTCCCCGACCCGAAGGCCTACGCCGTCGACCGCTTCCTGTCCGCAGTCGACCATTCCGTGGCACTCCAGCACCTCGGCACCATGGGCGACAAAGAACTCTACCGCCTGACGGCCTCCCCCTTCGAATACAACCCCAAGCGCCAAATCCTGCTCTACCGCCACAACCTCGAGGCCACCATCGAATACTCCCTCGCCGACGCCCCCTGCTCGTCACTCCCTGAGCCTCAGGGCCTTCTCATCGTGTCGCGACCAGAATTCCGCGACGCCCTCCAACCCTTCGTGCAATGGAAGCGACAGGAGGGCTACCTCGTGTCCGAACTCTACTCCGACAGCCGCCAGCGCGACACCGTCAAGGAGGCCATGCGCCCCTGGTTCGACCCCGGCGACCCCACACGCCGCCCGCCGCGCTACGTGCTCCTGGTCGGCGACGCCGAACAGCTCCAGTCCTTCGTGGGATACTCGCGTCCCGAAGGCATCAGCCCACACCCCACCGACCTCTACTACGGCGACTTCACCGGCGACTACCTGCCCGAGGCCATCGTCGGACGCTGGACCGTCAGCGACACCGCCGAACTGCGCGCCGTCGTCCTCAAAACCCTGCGCTACGAGCAAGGCATCGGCCTCGACGCCGACGCGCTCTCTCGCACCCTCCTCGTGGCCGGCAACGAGAGCACCATCCCCGCCCCCACCACCACCAACGGCCAGGTCTACTACGTCTCCCACACCGTCGCCGCCACCCGCCCAGCCCTCGACACCGTCTGCTTCTACAACCCCGCCTCCGCCACCGCTCGCGACCTGATTGTGAGCCACATCGGCGACGGCGCCGCCTTCCTGAACTACACCGCCCACTGCACCTCCGCCGGCTGGACATCCCCCTCCGTGTCGTTCGCCACCATCGACACCGTCCCCGAGCGTCAGCCCATGTTCTACATCAACAACTGCTGCCGCAGCAACGACTTCAGCGGCACCTGCTTCGGCGAAGAGCTGCTCCGCAAACCCCTGGGCGGCGCCATCGCCGCCATCGGCGCCACCAACTCGACCCTCTGGAACGAGGACTACTACTGGTCCGTCGGCCCCAAATACCCCTTCTCCCTGACGCCTCAATACGACAGTCTGCGCCCCGGCGCCTTCGACCGCTGGCTGCGCGACGGCGCTTGCTCCACCGCCGGCGAAATCCTCGTCGCCGGCAACCTCGCCGTGTCCGCCTTCGGCTCGCCCTACGACCGCTTCTACTGGGAAATCTATTGCCTCCTCGGCGACCCAACCCTCAGGCCTCGCACCGCACCGCCCGCAAACGCCGCCCTCAGCGTGCCCACGCCCCCCAACGGAGCCACCGAACTGCTCGTTCACGGCACCCCAGGGGCCACCGTGACCGCCGTCCAGGACAGCGTCCTCCTCGCCGTCGCAACCGTCGGCGCCAACGGCAGCGCCACCCTCCGACTCCTCCGCGCACTCGACACCACACCCCTGCTCGTCACCGCCTCGGGCACCGACATGGTCGCACGCACCGTCGTCGTCGCCCCCACCGCCGGTCTGGCACGCGGCATCGCCCTGCGCCGCGTCGCACCGACCGACAGCTCCGTGACGTGCACCGTCGAGAACATCGGCCTCTCCACCATCGACTCCGTCGTCGTCCGCCTCTCCCAGAGCCCCGCCGACCTGGCCGAGGGCGCCACCCTGGCCACCGCCTCGCTCTCCGTCGACTCGCTGCAGCCCGGCCAGTCCCTCTCCCTCTCGCTCCCGCTCGCCGTCGTTGCCGTCGGACGGCTCCCGTTCTGGGCTGCATCCCTCTCCGCCGTCGCGGCCGACAGCACCCTCTGCTCCGTCCCCGTCTCCCACAGCCTCTCCGTCCCCTACCCCTCCGCCGACTTCGACCTCCTCTCCGCCGACTCACTTCCCGTCCGCACCCTCTCCGCCGACAGCTCCTTCCTGCTCCTCGTGGCCACCTCCGGCCTCTACGACAGCCTCGCCCTCCTCGTCTCCGCCTCCCCCTCCGGCGCCGTCTTGGCCGACACCGTCCTGACGGCCGTCAGCCACGCCCACTACATCGCCCTCCGCACCCCCGACTCGCTCTCCCACCTCCACCTCTCCGCCGCCCTCTCCCTGGGCACCTACAGCGCCCACTACGACTACTGGCTCGGCACCGGCCGATGCGTGGAAAGCTTCGAGCAGGGCACTCTGCCCGCGCCGTGGCGCACCGAAGGCACTGCGGCCTGGACCCTCGACAGCAGCAACACCCACAGCGGCCTCTACAGCATGCGCAGCGGCACCATCGACTACCGCCAGACCTCCGACCTGATCCTCGACCTCCTCCTGCCACACGACGACAGCGTCAGCTTCTGGGCCAAGACATCCTCCGAACCGGAATACGACCGTCTGCTTTTCTATGTCGACGGCGTCCTCCGTATGGACTACTGGGGCGAGACGCGCTGGAAACGCTACGCCTACCGTCTGCCTGCCGGACCCCACTCTCTGCGCTGGCGCTACATGAAAGACGACACTCACTCCCAGGGTCTCGACTGCGCCTGGCTCGACGACGTCAGCCTCCCCCTCGCCCTCTGGAATGCTCCCTACGAGTGCGTCCCCGCCCTCGGCCCCGGCATCGGCGTCAGCCCCGTGGACTACTGCGCCCCGTCCCTCTCCGCCCACCCCAACCCCGCCGCCGGCCTGCTCGTCGTCGACTGCCCAGCCGGCACCACCACCCTCCTGCTGACCGACCTCTACGGCCGCACCGTCGGCCTCTGGCCCGTCACCTCGTCCCGCTGCTCCCTCGACCTCTCGCCGTTCCCCTCGGGCCTCTACCTGCTCCGAAGCCTCGGCGAAGCCGGCAGCAGCCACACCAGAATAGTCATCCAACACTGATCCGTCATGCCCACACCCGACACCGCATCCGCCGTCTCCACACCCTTCTACCAGTGGGACACCATCCCCTGGCAACACGAAGAGGTCGAGGTCAACACCGGCATCCCCATAGACTCCATCTTCAAACCCCGCGAGCTCTCCGACACCCTTCTCCGCCAGTCGCTCTTCTCCCCCACCGCGCTCCAGCCTCAGCACTCCGCCCTCGAACTCCGCCCGCACACCGGCGTCCCGTCCTGGATGTTCCTCCTGCTGACCGCTCTCTGCGCCCTCACCTATCTCTACTACTACATGCGCAAGATAAAGCTCCGCGAACTCCCCTCCGCCCTCTTCGACCACCGCGCCATGGACCGCATCGTCCGCAACAACAACCTGGGCCCCTTCCGCATGGCGCCCATGGGCCTGATGGCCGTCACCACCCTCTGCTGCGCCGCCCACCAAAGCCTCGTGCCCGACAGCGGCTTCGGCGTCCTCGCTCTCGCCGTCGTCGCCGTCGCGGTGTTCTACAGCCTCCGTTGGGCTCTCCTCCGCGTCATCGGCAACGTCTTCTATAGCAGCGACGCCGTCGGCGCCTACATCACCAGCAGCTATTTCTACCACCTCGCCTACGCCACCGCCATGCTCCCTCTCCTCTTCCTGCTCCTCTACATGCCCTGGGGCAACAACGTGGTCCTCTACGTCATCGCCGGCCTCACTATTCTCTCTTTCCTACTGCGTACTGCGCGGGGTCTGAAAGTATTTTTAACATTTTCCAAAAGCTTCAGTTTCTATCTTTTTTTCTATCTTTGCACCGTCGAATTAGTACCGGCAATAGTAGCCGCAAAGTGGATTTTTACACTATAAGACAGGAATTTGTGACAACAAACGAAAGAGCATGAAAATAAAAAAAATACTCATCTCGCAACCAGAACCCGCCGATTTGGAGAAATCCCCCTATCGCAACCTGGTGAAAAAACACCACGTAGACCTTACCTTCTACAAGTTTTTCGAGGTCGTAGGCATCCCTGCCTCAGAGTTTCGCAGAACCCGCATACACATCTCCGACTATACTGCCATTATCTTCAACAGCAAGAACTCTATCGAACACTTCTTCCGTATGATGAAAGAGCTGCGCGAAACCGTCAGCGAAGACATGAAATACTTCTGCTCCACCGAAGCCATCGCCCTCTACCTCCAGAACTTCATCCAGTACCGCAAGCGTAAGGTGTTCTTCGGAGCTCAGTACTTCTCCGACCTGCTCGAAATCATGGCCAAGCACCGCGACGAGAAGTTCCTCTTCCCCTGCTCCGACGAAAAACAGACCGAATACACCAAGGCCCTCGACAAGGCCAAGTTCAAATACACCAAGGCCCCGATGTACACATCGCAGCCTCGCGACCTTCGGCAGTTCGATATCGACAGCTTCGACGCCATCGCCCTCTTCTCCCCCATCGGAGTCCGCAGCCTGGTGAAGAGCTTCCCCGACATCAAAGACCACTCCATCACCATCGCCGCCTTCGGCTCCTCCACCCACGCCGCTCTCAAAGAGAACGGCATCAAGCTGACCATCGCCGCACCAACCCAGTCCGCTCCCTCCATGGCCATGGCCATCGAGAACTACATCATGGGCAAGGAGCAGGATGCCGTGGTGGCCACCAAAGGCGACCTCGGCAAGCACGGCATGCGCAACCCCATCTCCACGAGCACCAAGCGCACACGCCCCGTCATTGCCAACAAGGAGGTCTACAAACAGCGCATGGAGGAGAAGAAAGCCCAGGCCGCCGCTCGCCGCGCCGAACGCGCCGCCGAGAAAGCACGCAAAGAGGCCGCCGAGAAAGCTGCCGTCGAGAAGGCCGCCGCCGAGAAGGAGGCCGCCAAGTCGACCGCCAAAACAGCCGCCAAGACCGCCGCTAAGCCGGCCGTCAAGACCGCCGCCAAAACAGCCGTCAAGACCGCTGCAAAAACAGCCGTCAAGACCGCAGCAAAACCGGCAGCCAAGACTGCTGCCAAGACAGCCGCCAAGTCTGCCGCGAAGCCGGCCGCCAAAACCACTTCCTCCAAGGCCTCCTCTACTAAGAAATAGTTCCGATGGCGGCCACATTCCGCAAACACGAAAGACTGTGCAGCCGTCAGTTGATTGACCGTCTCTACTCCGAGGGTCATCGACTGATGGCTTTCCCTTTCAGCGTTCAGTGGATGTCACTCCCTGTCGAGCCATCCCGCCAGGACTCCTCCCCCGCATGCCAGGTGATGATCGTGGCCCCCAAACGCAAGTTCCGCCACGCCGTGGACCGCAACCGCGTCCGCAGGCTTACGCGCGAATGCTGGCGCGTCCGCAAAGACAGCCTTTATGAGTTCCTCGACGGGCAAGGCCTCTCCATCGTCCTCTCGCTCGTCTATATCCACAACGAAATAATGACCTTCGACCAGCTCGCACACAAGATGGACAAGCTCGTCGCCGCTCTGGAGAAGGATATACAGGGACAGCAATGACTCTCCGCGACATCCTGTTGCTGCCCTACCGCGCTCTGCGCTGGCTGCTGAGCACCCTGATGCTCGCCCTGATAGCCTTCTACCGCTCCTGCATCTCGCCGTTCACTCCACCCGCTTGCCGCTACACCCCCACCTGCTCGCAGTACGCCCAGGAAGCCATCCGCAAGTACGGCCCCTTCCGCGGCGGCTGGCTCGCTCTCAAGCGAATTCTCCGCTGCCACCCCTGGGGCGGCTCCGGCTACGACCCCGTCCCCTAAACCCCCGATAGTTAAAAAATCATAATTCCTACCGCGAGGTACCCCCGTTTCTGCACAAAAGTTACCTCGCGGTAACTGACTTCCGTCCCGGTGCCTTCTTGCCGGTACGCAGAAATGGTTGTACTTTTGCAGCCGAAAACAAACAACAAAAACATTATAACAATGAGAACAATCGAAACAATCAAGAGTGGCCGCAACTACAAGGCCGTCAGCGTCGGAAACATCAACCAGATCATCGAGCACGAGCTGCCGATGGGTCCCAACGTCATCCAGGGCAAGGTCTTCGTGGGCCAGGCCGTGGGCGCCACGGGCAGCGAGCTGTCGTTCCAGACCCTCGTCCCCGGTCAGGACAGCGGCTTCCTCCACACCCACAAGACCCACGAGGAGCTCTACATCATCCTCCGCGGCGAAGGCACCTATCAGGTCGACGGCGAGCAGTTCCCCGTCAGCGAGGGCACCATCGTCCGCGTCAGCCCCGACGGCCGCCGCGCACTGAAGAACACCGGCCGCGAGAACCTGACGATGCTCTGCATCCAGTACCGCGCCAACAGCTTCTCCGAAGCCGACAGCCCCATGACCGACGGCAACATCCTCGCCGACCCGCTGAATTGGTAAACATTTAATATAAATAAAGAAATGAAAAAGTCAATCATCCTGATGGCCGCAGCCGCCATCCTTGCCGTGGGCTGCAAAAACAACAACGAAAACACCAACCAAAACGACACGACAATGAATGCCCAGAAAGAAACCGTTGGCCAATTCCAGGCCTATCAGCTTGACGGATTCAAACTGCACGTCTACAACTCGAACGACGTGATGTTCGACGCCAGCTACATCATCGAGGGCCAGAACGGCCTCGTGGTGATGGAGTACCCCCTCTTCAAGGTGAACGCCGCCGAGTTTGCCGAATACATCAAGACCCTTGGCAAGCCCGTGGTGACCGACATCACCGACTACCACCTGGGCGGCAGCGACCAACTGCCCATCGTGATGCCCGAGGGTATGCCTAAGTTCATCGAAGGCCCCATCTATGGCGGAATGATGAAAGGCTTTGCCGAGCAGTTTGGCGAGACGATGGTCGACCTGCCCACACAGCAGGCCACCGAGGTGCCCTTCGGCAGCACTCAGCAGTATGCCGGTGTCGACTTCCGCTTCGATCGCGGTGCCGCCAGCGACTTCCCCGGCTCGATGATCCTCATCGGCAGCCAGGTGTGCTACACCCACTGGGCTCCCTATCAGATGCACATGAGCCCCCTGCAGCTGGGCAGCAAAGAGGCTATCGACGCCGAGTTGGTAGCCACCAAGGCTGAGTTGGCCACGGGTGCCAAATACTTCATCGGCGGTCACGGCGGTCTAGTCGAGAAGCCTGCCGTCGAAGCCCGTATTGCCTACCTGGAATGCCTGAAGAAACTCCGTGCCGAGAAGAAGGACGCCAACGCTTTTGCCGAAGCACTCAAGGCCGCCTATCCTGACATGCCGGGCGACATCGCCCCGCTGGCTGAAGCACTCTACAAATAAGAAAACTTTCTTCACCCAAATAGTTGCACTACAGGCAGGTTTCGCAAGATGCCTGCCTGTTTGCAAAAAAAAACGTATCTTTGCATCGTCATATCAACTTATCAACATATCAACAACTGATGTCCAAAGATTTCATACAAGACCCCGTCTTCCCGGAGTGTCCCATCCGCAACGTGCTGGTGCGCCTCAGCAGCAAATGGGCGCTGGCCGTAATCTACACACTCAGCGGCTCGGACACTCCTATGCGCTTCCGCGACCTGGCGGAGAAGAACCCCGACTGCTCGCAGAAGGTGCTCACCAGCACCCTGCGCGGACTGGAGGCCGACGGCCTCGTCAGCCGCAAAGTCTACCCCGAGGTGCCGCCACGCGTGGAGTACGCCCTCACCGACCGCGGCCGCAGCTTCATGCCCGTCATGCAGCAGCTCATGGACTGGGCCTACGACAACCTCCACGACATCGTGACCGACCGCGAAAGATACTATGGACAGGATTGAAAACATCGACTTCTGCATCCGCTACCTGCTGAAGCAGAACCATGCGCAGGCAGAGATACCGCGCGAGCTGCGCGACAAGCGACAACTGCTGCGTGCGCTGATGAACATTTGGCATCCACAGGCGCTGAGCGAGGAGTTCCTACAGGCGCAGGACGGGGAACTACAGGCGCAGTTGAGCGACAAAGGTGTTGTCTCTCTGAGACACATAGCCGAGCCGGACCACTCGCCATTTGCCTCGCCCGCCATACCAATCCTCTGGCAGGGCGACATCACGCGACTGAAGGTCGATGCCATCGTCAACGCCGCCAACAGCCGCGGCCTCGGTTGTTGGCATCCGATGCATGCCTGTATCGACAACGCCATCCACTCTGCTGCCGGACTCCAGCTACGCCAGGAATGCAACCGCATACTACAAGGCGAGACCATCGCCACAGGCGGTGCAATCATCACTCCGGGATACAACCTACCAGCAAAATGGGTCATCCACACCGTGGGCCCCATCATCGCTGCCGAGGCTCCCATCACTGGCGAGGAGGAACAATTGGCTGGTTGCTACCGCAGCAGCCTCTACCTGGCCAAAGAGCACGGCTGCCACAGCATCGCCTTCTGCTGCATCTCCACAGGCGAGTTTCACTTCCCCAACCGACGCGCTGCCGAAGTGGCCATCCGCACTGTTCGTGGTTTCTACGACTCCTCGCACTACCCAATCAAAGTGGTCTTCAACGTCTTCAAGGACATTGACTATGACATCTACCGGGAACTTCTCGCAGCGCGTTGACGCACTGCGCAAGCTGATTGCGGATGCCGACGCCATCATCATCGGTGCCGGCAGCGGTCTGAGCACCGCGGCAGGGCTGGACTATGCCGGCGAGGACTTCCGCCGCGAGTTCGCGCCCTGGATTGAGCGCTACGGCTTCACCGACCTCTACACCTCCGCCTTCTACCCCTTCGCCACCGAAGAGGAGCGCTGGGCCTACTGGGCCCGCCACATCTGGTTCTCGCGGTTCCGCACCGGCGGCACGGAACTATATCACCGGCTGCTGCCACTTGTCGAAGGGAAAGAGTGGTTCGTGGTCACCACCAACACCGACGGCCAGTTCGAGCAGAGCGGCTTTGCGCGCGACCGCATCTTCGCCACGCAGGGCGACTACGCCTACCTGCAGAGCCGCAGCGGCGAGGACAAGGAGCTTGTCTACTGCAAAGACTGGGTCTTCCGCGCGATGGCCGCCACCGAGGACTGCCGCATACCCACCAGCCTCGTGCCGCGCCATCCGCGTACAGGCGAACTGCTGGCACCCAACCTGCGCTGCGACGACACCTTCGTCGAGGACGACCGCTGGCACCGCCAGGCCGAGCGCTACCATGACTTCGTGCGCCGGCACTGTCAAGGACGTCTGCTCCTGCTGGAGTTCGGCATCGGATTCAACACCCCCGCCATCATCCGCTTCCCCTTCGAGCACATGGCCCTCAACTTCCAGCAGACGGCCCTCGTGCGCTTCAACCGCGACTACCCCGACGCCTCGCTCGAAGGCCTCGAAGGGCGTTTTATGGCTTTTACCGAAGATATATCCGCAATACTCAACGAACTATGATAGAACAAGCATTCCAATTCCTGCGCCAACACAACGATGGCGTGCTGGCCACCGTCAGCGGCGACCGCCCCCAGACGCGTGCCTTCCAGGCCATGAAGGTCGAGGGCACGACGCTCTACTTCGCCACCTCGGCCAAGAAAGCCGTCTATAGTCAGCTGCAGACGAACCCCAACGCGGAGTTTATCGTGCTGGCCGACAAGGTAAGCGTGCGCTGCGGCGGCACGGTGTCATTCGACGTCGACGACGACACACAACGCTGGATCTACGACCACAACGAGGTCCTGCGTCGCCTCTACGACGACTACCGCCAGATGGTTTACTTCCGTTTGCCCGTCGAACAACTGGAATACTACGACCTGCGCCCCACGCCGCCAATCGTGCTGCATGCCAACCTCAACGACGGCACCGTGCGCGAAGGCTTCAAAGGCAGCAGATACAGTAAATAAACAAA
>CAMVAA010000015.1 GCA_947165345.1 uncultured Bacteroidales bacterium | reverse complement strand
GGGGGGGGGGGGGGGGGGGGGGGGGGGGGGGGGGGGGGGGGGGGGGGGGGGGTGAGGGGGGGGGGGGGGGGGGGGGGGGGGGTGGGGGGGGGGGGGGGTGGGGGGTGGGGGTGAGGCGAAGGTTTTTTCGAGGAGGGAGAGGTATTCCTGGTAGGGTGGGGTGTCGGACAGGTTGGAGAGGGCGGAGGCCAGGCCGCGGTAGTACCACTCGATGTCGGCTTTGCCGCCGGGGGCGTGGAACCGGGACCAGAGTTGGTCGCCGAGGGTGCGGTAGTCGGTGGCGATGGCGCGGAGGTTGGAGAGTTTGTCGGCGATGGCGACTATCTGGCTGTCGCGGTCGGCGTTGGCGAAGCGTTCCATCTGTCGCTGGCGGCGTTGGCGCCAGGAGGCGCTTTTGTCGGCGGTTTCGGTGTTCACGAGTCGTGCGACGCGTGGTCCGAAGAGCTGTTGGATCTGCTCGATGGTGACGTCGGTGTCCTCGACGGTGTCGTGGAGGATGGCGGCGGCGAGGATTTCGGGGTCGTTGGTGACGGAGGCGGCGATGGCGGCGGCTTCCATGGGGTGGATGACGTATGGGAATCCTTTGCCGCGGCGTTCGGTGCCGCGGTGAGCCTGGACGGCGAAGGTGGCGGCGCGGTCGAAGAGTGAGGTGTCGACGGGTGAGTTCATGAGGCGGAGGTTTCGGTTTCGGGATGATGGTCGTTGAGCACCAGGCCGGAGCGGAGGGCCTGCTGGTAGATGCGTTCGGCGCGCTGTGCGTTGTAGGCGCTTTCGCCGTAGATGGCGCTGAACATGCCTGTGAGGCCTACGGTGCCGTAGCCGAGCTTGAGGATTTTGACGATGCAGAGGTTCTGGAGGGCCACGGAGTAGGCTACGATGTCGAGGCCAGTGCCGGCCAGCTGGATGAGAGCGAGCTGGTAGGCGCCGTCGCTGCATTCGGCGCGCATGCGTTCGATGTCGCCGATGGTCTTCATGCCGAGGCGGAGGAGGATGTTGTAGTATGGCATGGGGCTGTCCTCGTAGAGTTCGGCCTGGTTGATGGTGGCGATTTTCTCGGCGAGGCGCTGGAAGGGTCGCAGGTCGCAGTAGCTGCGGAAGGTGTCGCCGTTGAGGGGCACCTCGTCGAAGTTGCCTGTGGCGACGAGAGACTGGACGTTGCGGCGGTAGTCGTTGATCTCCTTGCGGATGCGGCTGAACTGCTCGTCGGCGAGTTCGAGTATGCCGGCGAGCCGGTTGAGGCTGCGCTGGTATTCCATGGGGATTTCCACTTCGCTTTTGTAGCCGGTGTCGTGCTGCATGTTGGCCCAGACGTGCTGGAGGGCGGTGCGCATCTGGAGTTCGAAGCGCAGCTCGTTGAGCAGAGGCTGTTCGGGGTCGTGGTAGATGGACGTCGGGATGCGGCAGATGTAGTGGAGCGACATGTAGCCGAAGCGGTCGATGGCGAGCATCTTGCGTTTGTCGACGGAGTTGTCCCAGTCGATGTCGAACATGCGTTCGACCATGGCGGCTATCTTGTCGACCTCGTCGCTGAAGAAGGTGATGATACGCACGCCGACGATGTCGGTGATGTCGTCGATGGTGTGGTATTTGCTACCTTTGAGTTCGAGTTTGCCGGCGAGGCTGTGCTCGGTCTTTACGCGGCCTTCGATGGCGGTGACGACCATGTTGTTGTCGCGGAGGGTGCTGCGCAGCCGGTCGAGGACGATGTCCTTGATTTTGTTGTATATCGGTTGACGCTCGCGATACTCGTCGAGTATCATCTCGCAGTGCATGTCGAGTTTCATGGCGAGCCTTAGCGTATGGCGATGATGTTGGAGAAGCCTGTGATGTCGAAGACTTCTTTCACCTGGGGGTTCATGTTGTGCAGGACCATCTTGCCGCCGCGAGCGAGGACGCTCTTCTGGAGCGAGAGGAAGATGCGCAGTCCCTGGGAGGAGGTGTAGGTCATGTTGGTGCAGTCGATGTCGATGTCAGGCTTCTGGAGGTCCAGGAGCGGCTGTATGTCGGACTGGAACTGGTCGGCGTTGGTGGTGTCAAGACGGCCGTCGAGGGTGACGAGGGTCTTCTCCCCTTCGTTTTTTATTGTGATGTCCATTATGATTATTTGTTTATTTTCTTTGTCATGGTGAGGATGTTGTTGCCGTCTTCGTAGCGGTAGTTGATGGTGTCCATCATCTGCTTGCAGAGGAAGATGCCGAGGCCGCCGATCTCACGTTCCTCGGCGGAGAGAGTGATGTCCGGGTCGTCGCGGTCGAGTGGGTTGAAGGGTGTGCCGGCGTCGCGCAGTTCGACGGTGAGCACGAGGGAGTCGCGGTCGAGGGAGGTGCCGACTTCGAGCCAACCGATGCCGCCCTCGTAGGCGTAGCGGACCACGTTTTCGACGGCTTCTTCGATGGAGAGGCGCAGTTTGAAGCGTGTGGGCTCGTCGGAGGGCATATCGGGCGAGGACATGAGATATTCTATTATCTCGCTGCTTTTGTCCTTGATGGGGTTGAATCTGTGTTTCATGTTTGTTATATTGGGTGACTGGGATTGTCGATGTTTTACACGGTGATGCTCATGATGGTGATGTCGTCGTTCTGGGTGTTGCCCTGGATGAACTGCTGGACGGCGGCGTAGAGGCTGTCGACCACCTCCTTGTCGGAGGCGGAGCGGCGCGTGGCATGGAGGCGAGCCCACTCGAGGAGGCGGTCGTTGCCGAAGAGGCTCTTGTCGGCCCGTTCGGCCTCGTTGACGCCGTCGGTGTAGAGGATGAGACGTGTGCCGGCGGCGAGGTCGAGTTCTTCGGCCTGGTAGGTGAAGTCCTCGAAGAGGCCGATGGCGAGGTTGGGTTTGGATTTGAGGAAGTAGGGGTCGCCGGCCGGTGGCACGACGATGATGGGGTTGTGGCCGGCGTTGCAGTATTCCATGTGTAGGTTTTCGAGGTTGATGCGTCCCATGAAGAGGGTGACGAACATCTCGTTGGAGTTGGTGTCGGTGACGCTGACGTTGACGCGCTCCATGAGGCGGTCCATGGTCTGGTCGACGCCGGCCACGAAGCGGAGGCCGGCGCGTGTGATGGCCATCATGAGGGACGCGGGGACGCCTTTGCCGGACACGTCGCCGATGGTGAAGTAGAGGTATTTGTCGGAGCGGACGAAGTCGTAGAGGTCGCCGCCCACTTCCTTGGCCGGGACGAGGAGGGCGGAGAGGTTGGATGGGAAGTCGGTGCGGAGCATGCCCATCTGTATGTTGCGGGCGACGCCGAGTTCGGACTCCATGCGTTCGTTGGCGGCGGTGGTGGTCTTGAGTTCGTCGATGTATTCGGTGATGGAGTTCTGCATGTAGACGAAGGAGTCGTGGAGGTGCTTCATCTCGTCGCTGCTCTTGATTTCGGGCAGCTGGGTGTTGAGGTCGCCCTTGGCCATGCGGAGAGCGGCGTCGGAGAGCTGTGTGATGGGTGTCGACATGCGGTGGATGGTGTAGCGGCAGGTGAAGTAGAGCAGCAGCAGGACGATGGCGCCGAGGATGAGCAGGAAGATGTGGAGCTGGGAGGCGCGAGTGAGGATGTCCTTGTACTGGCAGTAGACGGAGAGTGTCCAGCCGTTGTGGAGGGGGCCATAGACAACATAGCCGGCGTTGGCGCCGGAGCCGATGCGGCGCATGGTGTCCTCTCCGCGCTTCATGTCGTCGACCACTTTCTGCATGTTGGTGTCCTGCATCACGGCGGCTTTGATTTGCAGCAGGAGGACGCTGTCGTCGATGCCGATGATGTCGTCGCCGCAGGCTATGGTGGTCAGCGAGTTGGGGTAGGGGCGGAGGTCTTTGCATTTCTCATCCATCCAGTCGACGGGCAGTTCGGCGGTGACGACCGACTGGAGGACGCTGTCGCCGTCGACCACGCGGAAGACGGGGAAGCAGAAGGCGGTCACCCGCTGAGAGCGTTTGCCTTCGGCCATGTAGGGCGGAGCCCAGAAGGGAGAGCGGCACTGGCTGATGATGGAGAGGCAGCGCTGAGGCCAGGAGCCTTCGGTCCATCCGCCCGTGAGGGGGTAGGAGTGGACCGTGCCGGTGGAGTCCTCGTAGCTCATGGTGGCTTTGATGCCGTCGGGCGTGGGGTAGATTACCGAGCCGCCGCAGATGAGCGAGTCGATTTCGACGGTGCGGCGTATGATGGTGGCGACGGTGGCGGGGTCGGGCATGGAGGTGACGAGCGACGCCACGGTGCTGGTGGCGATCTCCACTTCGCCGAGTGGCAGTTCGATTTCGCCAATGGTGCCGTGGAGCATGTGCTGGGTGGAGCGTTCGGTCTCTTCGGCGATGAGTTTGTTGGTCGTATAGGCCACCACGGCGAGTTGTACGATGAAGATGATGCCCACCAGGACTATCACCCTTATGCTGAGGCGGCGCGAAAAAGATGTGCGTTTCATTCGTGAGAATATGTTATTTTACTGCTGCAAAGGTACGGAAAAAAAACGGAATAGCTGCGGTGGCGTGGGTAAAAAGAGGCGGCGGTGCGGGTAGCTGGGTGAATACCAGTGGGTTAGCGGGATGGGACTGGTGGGGGATTGAGGTTGGCGGGGGGCTTGGGGGGCTCGTTTTTCGCTGCAAAAGAGGCGGGTTGGCGGCAAAATGGGGGTGGAGGGGTCCGTCATTATCATACAGAACACGCCCTGTAAGGACAAAAGACACTGCTTTTGCCCTTACAGGGCGTGGTGAGTGCGGAGCAATTCACCCAGGGCGTTGCCCTGGGCTAAGAGATAATAGGCCTTACAGGCCTCATCCTACGCTGACTCTTGAAACAGCAAGGCAGCAGGAACTATGCCTGTTGTACACACCTTCTCCGGATACCAGTAAATGAGGTTACGTGCCAATGGTACGTTGGGTGGGAAAAAGGAAGCCGGCGGGCGCTTGTGCCCGTCGGCTTGGTGGTAAGACATAGATATGTCTTTGGGTGTCTTTTATGACTTGTAGAGATGGTTACTCGGCGCTGCCGGCGGTGGCATCCTCCGGGCGGAGGGTGACGACGACGTAGTTGTCGAGGTTGATGTACTTCTTGGCGAGGGCCTTGATGTCGGCGGTGGTGACGGATTTCACCATGCTGTTGTAGTGCTCGACGTAGTTGCGGCTTTCGTTGTAGATGTAGCCACCTTCGATCTGGCCGAGCCAGAAGCCGTTGCCCTGGCGAGCCTTGCCGCGGTTGACGATCATCTGCTCCTGGACCTTGTTGAGGGTCTTCTCGTCGCAGCCTTTCTTGATGTATTTCTTCAGGATGTCGATGCAGTCTTTCTCAATCTTGGCGGCCTTCTCGGGATCGCAGCCGATGTAGAACTGCCAGACGACCTTGCCGGAGGGAGAGAGCTGGTAGTGGATGCCGGCGGAGGGGCTGTAGGCGTCGCCGTTCTTCTCGCGGATGATTTCGGTGACGGTGATGGAGAGTGCGTCGCCCAGTTCGTCGAGAGCCACGCGGGTCTGCGGGGTGAGTTCGGCGACGTCGACGGTGGTCTCGCCGTTGATGATGAGCATGCCCTGGCGCTCGATGCCCTTGACGGCCTCGGCGTGCTGGATGCCGGTGGCGAACTTGGCGCTGCGGTCGATGTACATTTCGTTCTTCTGCTTGCCGTTGACGGGCAGGTGGTTGAGGTAGCGAGCGATGAGGTCGATGTCCTTGTCGCTGACGTTGCCGACGAAGAAGAAGGTCTGGTTGCCGGCGTCGTTGAAGCGCTCGCGGTAGATCTGGTACATCTTGTCGAGGTCGAGGCTACGCACTTTCTCCTCGGAGGGGATGAGGACGCGGCGGTTGTCGTTGGGGTAGGCGGTCTTGTAGAATTTCTCGATGAAGGCTATCTGCGGGTTTTCGCGGATGAATTTGACTTGCTGGAGGGTGTTCTCGATGTTGCGCTCGTAGGCCTCGGCGTCCTTGCGGGGAGCGGTGTAGTAGAGGTTGATGAGCTGGAGGGTGGTCTCGAGGTCCTGAGGCGAGCAGTTGCCGCTGAAGCCCTGAGCTTCGTCGCTGATGTAGGGACTGATGCTGAGGTTTTTGCCTTTGAGCTTCTTGCTGAGCTGAGTGGCGGAGAAGTTGCCTATGCCGCCGGCGTCGATGAAGTTGGCGGCGTTGTCGGCCTGGTAGTAGTCGGCGTCGCTGTAGAGAGAGCTGCCGCCGTGGGCGAAGGAGCCGATAAGGATTTCGTCGGCTTTGAGCTCGGTCTGCTTGACGATGAAGCGGATGCCGTTGGGGCAGGTGTACTCGGTGTAGTCGAGGGTGCTGTTGAACTTGGTGATGGTGGGGAGGACGGCGGGGACGTTCTCGGTGAAGAGTTCCTCATCCTGGAAGTTGTCGACCCAAGGCTCGGTGGTGACCTTCTTGGAGTTGGCGATGATGTCGAGGGCTTCTTTCTCGGTGGGGACTTTGAATCCGTCCTTCTCGGGGGCGGTGAGGTAGAAGATCATGTTCTCGTCGGTGATCCAAGTCTTGACCATTTCGTTGCACTCTTCGAGGGTGATTTCGGGTATGAACTCCTTGGCGTATTTCCATTCCTGGCGGATGCCGGGGCAGGGGCTGTTCTCGAGGTAGTGGTCGGTGTACTCGTCGGCGAGGCTGTTGGTCTGGGTTTTATTCTCTTCCTTGGCGAGTCTGGTGTAGGTGGAGAGGAGGTCTTCTTTCTGGCGGTCGAGTTCGGCCTGGAGGAAGCCGTGCTCGTCGACCTGCTTCATGACTTTGAGGAGGAGTTCGGCGGTCTCGTTGATGCGGCCCTCTTTGGGGGAGGCGCTGAGTGCGAAGACGTCGATTTCGCGGCCGAGGAATCCGCTGTAGCCGCCGCCGGCGTACATCATGGGAGCGGTGGGTTTCTCGCAGATTTCAGAGAAGCGCTCGTTGATCATCATGCTGATGAGACTGCGGACGATCATCTGGCGGTAGGCGCCGACGGTGCCGTTGGGGGTCTTGGCGTGCTTCCAGTAGAGGGCGAGGCTGGTGCTGGTGGCTTCCTTGTCCTGTGCGATGCAGACGAGGGGTTCGACGTTGGCGGGGATTTCGTAGGAGAGGCGAGGCAGTTTCTCTTTGCCGAGGAACTTGTGGCTGCTGAAGGTGTCTTTGACCTTCTGCTCCATGGCGGCGGCGCCTTTCTTGCCGGCGTATTCGTAGTTGTCCATGTCGCCGACGATGACGATGGCCTGGAGGTCGGGACGGTACCAGTCGTTGAAGAAGTCGACGATGCTCTGGCGCTCGAAGTTCATGATGACTTCTTCCTTGCCGATAGGCAGACGCTCGGCGTACTGTGAGCCTTTGAGCATGATGGGCCAGGTCTTCTGGCGGAGACGGTCGCCGTGGCCGACGCCGCCGCGCCACTCTTCGTGGATGACGCCGCGCTCTTCCTCAATCTCTTTCTGGTCGAAGAGGATGTTGCCGGCCCAGCCGTCGAGGATTTCGATACCCATCTTGACCATCTCGGGGTTGTCGGCGGGCATGTTGACGTAGTAGACGGTCTGGTCGAAGGAGGTGTAGGCGTTGATGTCGCGGCCGAATTCGACGCCGTTCTGCTGGAGCTTGTCGATCATGGAGTTGCCGGGGTAGCCTTTGATGCCGTTGAAGGCCATGTGCTCGCAGAAGTGGGCGAGGCCCTGCTGGTCGTCGCGTTCCATGATGGAGCCGGCGTTGCTGACCAGGCGGAACTGGATCATGTTCTCGGGCTTCTTGTTGGCGCGGATGTAGTAGGTGAATCCGTTGTCAAGCTTGCCGTAGCGGATTTTCTTGTCGAGGGGGACCTGAGCGGAGAGGTCGCTCTTCTTCTCTTTGGCAGCACCCTGGCCGGGCAGCTGAGCCATCGATACACCGCCGAGGACGAATGTCAGCAGCAGTGCGAAAAACATTGTTTTTTTCATCGTTGTTGTTGTTTTTGTTGGTTATTTGTTGAATTGTCGATTTGTTTTCGTGAGGGGTGTGCTATTCGCTGCGGTACTCGAGGAGGTCGGCTGGCTGGCAGTCGAGGACCTGGCAGAGGCGTTCGAGGGTGCTGAAGCGGACGGCGCGTGCTTTGCCGGTTTTGAATATGGAGAGGTTGGCCGGCGTGATGTCGACGCGGGCGGCCAACTCGCCAAGCGATATTTTGCGCTTGGCCATCATCATATCCAAATTGACTACTATCATTCTGTTGTGGTTAGCTTCTGGTGTGAGAGGTCAGATGGTGAGTTCCTGGTCTTCCTGCATGTCGCGGCCGATGTAGAGGAGTTCGGCGGTGAATATCATGGTGAGGCCGAAGAGGATGCGAGTGAGGTGGATGGAGTAGTTGGCGGCGGGTTGCCAGTCGGAGCCTTGGAGGAGTTTGGCGGCGAGTGTTTGTTCGATGGCGGTGCTGACGTCCATGCTGAGTGACATGGCGATCATGAGGACACCGGCCCAGACGAGCCATTTGATGTGCTTTTTTGGGAAGACTTTGCCGCGGCGTACGTTGACGTAGAAGGAGACGAGAGCCATGACGATGAGGATGGTCATGGCGACGGCGGAGAGGACGCTGAAGACCTGGAGGACGGTGCACCAGGTGCCACCGGAGGGGTAGAGGCGGTCGATGTCGTCGGACATGACGTGGACGTCGAAGCGGCTGATGTTGGCGGTGCCGGTGAGTCCTTCGGAAAGACCTTGGATGGGGTGTTCGTCGGTGTAGAGCGGAGTGGAGCTGTGCAGGTCGGTAACAATCACGCCGTAGTCCTTGGTCTGCTCGCTGAGGCCGGAGAGGTAGAGAGGCTCGGCTGGCGAGACGACGTTGAGGACAAACAACACAATACATACGCCGATGATTACGATAAAGGTGGCGTAAAGTCCTCTAATCTTGTGTGTTCTGCTTTTTTTCGACATGTTTTGCTATCATTTTCCGACTGCAAAGATACATATCTTTTTCGAACTGGCAAAAAAAATGTTCGAAAAACGGAAAAAAAATATCGTTTTTCGATAAGGGGGGGGTAAGGTTTAAGGTTTACGGTTTAAGGTTTACAGTTTAGGGTTTAGGGTTTAGGGTTTAGGGTTTAGGGTTTAGGGTTTAGGGTTTAAGGTTTAAGGTTTAGGGTTTAAGGGGGGGGCGTGGTAAGTGTTTTTTTGGGGAGGGAATGGGGTTAATGGGTTAAATGGGGTTAATGGGGGTTGGGGTGGTTAGGAGAGGTAGCGTTCGAGGGCGGTGCGGAGTTCGACGGGGGTTATGCCGTGGTGGATCTGGCCGTCGATGGCGTAGCTGATGGCGCCGGTTTCTTCGCTGACGATGACGGCGAGGACGTCGAGTTGTTCGGTGACGCCGATGGCGGAGCGGTGCCGGAGGCCGAGGTTGGGGTCGATGTCGAGGCGTGAGGTGACGGGGAGGATGCACCGTGCGGCGACGAGGTGGTTGCCGTGGGCGATGACGGCGCCGTCGTGGAGGGGCGAGTTTTTGAAGAAGAGGGTCTCGATGAGGGCGCTGGAGGCGAGTGCGTCGATGCGTTCGCCGGTTTCGATGATTTCCTCCACTTCGTTGTTGCGCTTGAAGATGATGAGTGCGCCGGTCTTGGACTGCGACATGTGCATGCATGCGCCGACGTAGGCTTCGTAGCTTATGGAGCCGGACTGGTTCTGGAGGCGCGAGCGCCAGAACTGGAGTCGCTTCCAGAGGCTTTGATCGAGTTGGGTCTTGGTGCCGAGGAAGAGGAGGAATTTGCGGATTTCGGGTTGGAAGATGACGACGAGTGCCACAAGTCCGACGCTGGCGACGGCGCTGAGCATGGCGCCGAGGAGCCGCATGCCGAGGACGTCGGCCAGGCGCCAGGCGGCCAGGAGGATGACGAGTGCCCAGAAGATGAGCATGACGTTGGTGCCGCGGGCCATGCGGTAGATGTAGTAGATGAGGACGGCCACGATGGCGATGTCGAAGATGTCGATGATGCGGACGGCGGGGAGGCCGAGGATTGCTAATGTGTTCATTGTTGTGGTTTTTTTTTACAGTTTGTTTTTTGCAGGCGGGACGGCGGTGGTCCCGGTTTTGCAGGCGGGGACGGCGGCGGTCCCGGTTTTTTGCAGGCGGGACGCCTGCGGTCCCGGGGTCAGGGGAGGGTGGTTTTCATTTTCTGCATGAGGGTTATGGTTTCGGCGGCGGGGCGGGGGTCGTGGACGCGGAGTATGGAGGCGCCGCGGTCGAGGGCGATGGCGTCGAGGGCGATGGTGCCGGGGAGGGCTTCGTCGGGGGTCAGGGCGAGGGGTTGGTATATCATTCGTTTGCGGCTAAGTCCCACGAGGACAGGCTCGCGGAAGAGGGAGGTGAGGTGGTCGAGGCGGTCGAGGAGGCGGAGGTTTTCGTCGGCGTTTTTGGCGAAGCCGAAGCCCGGGTCGAGCCAGACGTCCTTCACGCCGAGGCGGTAGAGGGTGTCGAGGCGGGAGGAGAAGAAGCGCACGATGTTGTCGACGAGGGTGTTGGTATCCTCGGCGGTGGGGGCTTGGGCTTGGCGGGTGTGTTGCAAGCCGCCGTGCATCAGGATGTAGGGGACCTGGAGTTCGGCGACGGTGTTGAACATGAGCGGGTCGAGGTCGCCACCGCCGATGTCGTTGACGATGTCGGCGCCGGCTTCGATGGCGGTGCGAGCCGGGAGGGCGAAGCAGGTGTCGACGGAGATGACGGCGTCCGGCAGTTCGGAGCGTAGCAGACGCAGGGCCTGAGCGAGGCGGAGGGCCTCTTCGTCGGGCGGAATGAGCTGAGCGCCAGGGCGCGACGAGGAGGCGCCGAGGTCGATGATGTCGGCTCCGTCGGCCAGCAGACGATGGGCGTGGGCCAGCATGGCGTCGGGGGAGCGGTGGCGTCCGCCGTCGTAGAAGGAGTCGTCGGTGATGTTCAGGATGCCCATCACTACGGGACGCCGGTATTCGACGAGGCGTCCACGGGCTACGATGCTGAATGGGGTCATGTCGATTGTTTTTTTTTGTGGCGGGTTGGGTGGCTGTTTGCCGGTGGGTTTATTATATGTATTATATCTATATTTATATGTGCTCGGGGGGCAGGGAGGGGGTAGAGAGGGGGTAGAGAGGACCCAGAGAGGACCCAGAGAGGGGGTAGAGAGGGTGGTCAGAGGGTGAAGCGGAATTCGAGTCGGATGAAGCCGCGTTTGTCGGCGGGCAGGAGGTCGGTGTAGGAGAGGCGTCGCACGTAGTCGACGCGGATGAAGCGGAGGATGTTTTCGATGCCGATGCTGAATTCCATGTATGGGGTGGCGGTCAGCGGCGAGGTGCCGTCGGGGAGGCGGTAGAGGCCGGCGTTGCCGGGGAGGGAGGGGTTGTTGGCGTCGGAGAGTGAGCCGACGAGGATGTTGAAGCCGACCACCTCGCGCCAGCCCAGGAGGTTGACGAGTGGTATGTGGTTCAGAATCCAGCCTTTGAGGTGGTAGGCGGCGAAGAGTGCGGCGTAGCGGTCGGCGACGAACTCCATGGGGCGCATGGTGTTGAACGAGGTGTTGGAGAGGAAGAGGCCGTCGTTGCCGTTGGGGAAGTAGAGCTGTGGGTAGGGGGCTTTGTTCCAGACGATTCCGGAGTGCAGCCGCAGGTCGATATGGCCGAACGACGAGAGCCAGAAGCGCTTTTCGACGGCGAGGTGGGTGTGGTTTATGAGCGAGCCGTCGAGGAGGTAGACAAGGCGGTGGGTGAGGTTGACGGTGGGGTAGTCGAGAGCGAGGCGCAGGTTGTTGCCGTTGCCCATGCGTCGGTTGTCGACGGCGCGTCCGGGGTTGAAGGTGAAGGTGGTAGCCCACTCGGCCATGTCGATGCGGTCCAAGCGGCGGAGGGTTCCGTCGGGCTGGTATTGAAGGTATTCGAGAATGCCGGCCGGCTCTTGGGAGCGGTATTCGAGACGAGTGTCGAACCCGAGGCCGCTGCGCCACTGGCGCCGCAACATGGCGGAGGCGCGCCAAGTGTACATGACGCCGCGGCCGCTGCTGTTGGACATGAGGATGTTGTCGCGGTCGAAGTTGTCGAAGGCCATACCAGGTGCTTCGATGTCGTATGACGAACTGAGGCTGAAGAGGTTGTGGGGCGCTTCGTGAGAGTGGTGGTATTTGTCGTCGAAGGTGTAGGTGTAGGTGGCGTTGTATTTCAGCCGCTGGTCGTTGAAGCCGTAGGCCACATAGCCTTCGCCGAAATGGCGCGGGTTCAGCTTGGCGGTTGTCATGCCGCCGAGACGCAGACGCCAACCCTCGGTGAGGTTGTGGCTCAGGGTGTTGTAGATGGGGCCTATGTCGAATCGGCTCTCGGCGCGGTGGCGGTGGGTGGGGACATATCCGCTGAGGACAATCTTGCCAAGGGTGCGGAAGGTGCGGAAGCCGGTGTGGCGTTCCAGCTCGGCGCGCATCTCGCCGAAGGCGGCCTCTTCGGGGGTGAGAGGCAGGGGGCGAGTCAGTGCGCTGTCGCCGTGCAGCATACGCTTGGCGAGAGGGGCTTCAGCCTGGCCGCTCAGTGCGTCGAAGAGGCTGTCGGGCAGAAGGGTGGCGGTGTCGCCGATGGTGTAGTTGGAGAAGTGTCGCACCTGGTGCAGGTAGAGTTTCTGCATCTTGCGTCCGACGTAGACGCGCAGGTAGGTGTCGCAACGCTGCGGGAGGTAGTGTCCGCTGCTGTCGCGAGAGAAGGTCTGGACGACGTTGATACCCTGGACGAAGTTTATGACCACGTGAGGTGAGACAGACATCTCGTAGCGAGTGAGGGCGTAGCTGCTGTCGAGGGCTACGTACATGCGGCCGGTGAAGCCGTAGGTTTCGCTGCTTGCAGGTACAAAGGAGAGCTCCACGCAGCGCTGCCCGTCGACGAGGGTGGTGTCGGTGATGTAGTAGCGGTAGAAGAGCAGTCCAAGGGTGGGGGAGAGTGGACTTACGAAGTGGTTGAGCATGACGGAGATGTCGTTGTCGTAGATGTCGATGGGGGAGAAGATGGCGTCAATGTTGGCGTCCAGCCCCTCTTCGCCAAGCATGCGGCCGATGCCCTCGAGGCGCCGTCCGGTGAGCAGAGAGCGGTGTCGGCGCGGCGAGCGAGTGTAGCTTTGGTTGAGCACCTGCTCTTGCATTGACAACGGCAGAATGGGAGTGTTGTCGAAGATGGTGTGGCCCACGTATTTCTGCAGGAAGGAGTAGTGTCGCAGCGGCAGGTGGTGTTCGTAGTCGGGGTGAAAGTCGTCGAGGCTCATGGTGAGTTTCTCGTATACGGAGCGGCTGTAGCAGGGGAGGCTTTCTATGCGGTTCGAGTCGGCGTGGTCCATCACTTTGCGGGCCAGTTCCACGGCCGGGTTTCCGCGTCGACGGTAGCGGCGCCGTTTGCCGCGGTTGGCGGAAATCTCGACGGTGCCGAGCTGGTGGGCTTGCGGTTTCAGTTTGATTTTTATGCGCCGTTGGGTGGTGCCGGGCTGAATGTCGAAGGTGGCGTCTTCGTAGCCCATCATGTGGACCACCAAGTGGCGATAGGGTTCTGTGGTGGAGAGGGAGAATCGTCCGTCCATGTCGGTGACGGTGCCTATGGTGGTTCCATCGAAGCGGACGGAGGCGAACGGGAGCGCTTCGCCGCTGACGGCGTCGTAGATGCGTCCGTGCAGTTCGGTGGCGGTTTGGGCTGACGCTGTATAGGCAAACAGTAGCATAAGGGAGAGTGTCAGGAGTTTTTTCGTAGACATGGCAGACGGGGATTGGTCGAGGGAAGGGTGTTATTGTCTCTTGGCGTTGAGGTTTTTGGCGGCGGATTTGGAGGGTATTTGCGAGATTACCACACCGCCGACGACGATCACTATGCCTGCGATGTTGCTCCAGCTGAATGACTCTTGGCCGATGGCTACGGCGGCGAGGAGCGAGAAGATGGGGATTGCGTTGTTGAAGATGCAGGCTTCGGAGGCGCCAAGGGTGCGCACGCCGAGGTTGTAGCCGGCGTAGGCGAGTGTGGAACAGCAGATGCCGAGGACGAGGAGCAGGAAGAGCATTTTGGGGCTCCAGGAGAGGAGCGCCAGCTGCGAGCCGTCGGTGAGGAGCATCAGGGGCAGGAAGTAGAGGAGGCCTATCAGGTTCTGCCAGGTGGTGATGGTGAGGGGGTTGTAGTGGTCGACGACTTTGACGAGCAGCAGTGTGTATACGATGGCTATGACGACGGCGCCGCCAAGGAAAAGCAGTCCGCTGAGGTTGCCGCTGAGTCCTTCGCCACCGAGGAGCATGATGCCAATGCCGGAGAGGGAGAGTATCACGCCGACGAGCAGTTGGACGTGGATTCGGGTGCGGTAGGCGAGCCACATGCCGAAGGGTACGAAGAGGGGGATTGTGGCAATGACCACAGAAGCGAGCGAACCGCTTACGAGTTGTACGCCGCTGGTTTCGCAGAGGTGGTAGATGAAGGGCTCGCAGAGTGTGAGGAGGAGGAACCATTTGAGGTCGCCACCCAGAAGCGCTTTCATGCCGTGTCCGGGTCCGCGCCGTATGGGTTGGAGTTTGCCGCTTATGGCCATGAGCGGTACCATGACAACAGTGGCTATAGCCAGCCGGAGGGTGATAAGTATGGTCACCGTCATGTGCTGTTCGGTCAGGAAGAGTTCCTTGGTCATGATGAAGCTTACACCCCAGAATATTGTGCTCAAAATCAATACAGGGTATGCTGTCAGTCGTCGGTTTTTCATTAGTGTTTTTTTAATGAGGCTTGAGGGTTAGAAGGGGTAGTTGATGCCGAAGTTGGTCACGATGTCGCCCAGAGACCAGTGTCGAGGGCGCCATCGTTGTGTGGTGGCGAATCCGGGGTCGTAGAGAGGCAGTGCAAAGTCTACGCGCAGTGTGGCGATGCTGACGTTGACGCGCAGACCGAGTCCGATGCCTACGGCTATTTCGCTTGGGAGGCTGGTCCATTTGAGTTCGCCGTCTGCGTACTGGTCAGAGGCGTGTATGAGCCACACGTTGCCCATGTCGGCGAAGAGAGCACCTTCGAATATGCCTGCGATGGGGAATCGTCCTTCGAGGTTCAGGACGAGCTGCAGGTCGCCGACGCGTTCGAGCATGTCTTCGCTACCCTGGTAGCTTCCGGGGCCGAGGTGTCGCAGCTGCCAGGCTCGCATGGTGGTGGGGCCGCCGCCGAAGAAGCTTTTCTCATAGGGCATGGACAGGGAGTTGCCATAGGGGAGTCCGACGCCGATGAGGAGTCGTGTCACGATGCTGGAGCGGTCAAAGAGGTAGTGGTAGCGGGTCCATTCGGCCCCTAAGCGGACGTATTGTGCGAAGGGTACGCCGAAGAACTGGAGTATGCCGTTGTTGTCGGTGCCGGCGTCGTAGAGGTTGCCTACGGCGGACAGCAGGTTGCCGGCGGACTCGGCTGTGAGGTGGAGTACGGAGAAGTTGGAGCGCAGGCCGTACTGTTGGTTGCTGAAGGTGTAGTCGTATCGTGCCCCCAGTATGAAGTGGCTGCTGTATTGGTATTTCAGGCGCAGGTCGCCGTAGGCGGAGAGTCGGTTGGCGAAGGTTTCGTCCATACCGAGCATACGGACGAAGGTCATTTCCACGGGCAGCAGCTGATGCGACGAGCGCCGGTTATGGCTCCATGTGTAGCCGAAGCTGGTGTTGGCGAGAATGCGTTCGTAGTAGTAGCGGTACTGGTAGCTTCCGCCGAGCGAGACAAGGGTGTGAGGGCGCATGCCGGCCCGGGTGAAGCGCGAGGCGAAGGGGAGGAGGAAGACTGGCATGTCGAGCGAGAGGTCGAGGCCGGCTTCGAAGGTGGAGAATATGTTGCGGAAGTTGTCGTTGCCGCCGGAGAAGTTTATTTTGGGCAGTTCGACAAGGAGTGAGCCTTTTGCTTTGAGCAGTTCGGCTCCGCCGAATATGTTTTTGTGCTGGTATTCAAGAGCGGTTTCAATGCCCAAGTTGCCTCCGAGGAGGAAGTTGCTGGTGCTGTCTTGGCTGCCGAGAGGGGAGGCGTTGGTCAATTCGAGGGAGAGTGAGAGTCGTTGCTGAGTGGCGTTGATAAGGCGGACGTGAGCGTCGACGAGCGGAAGGCTGTCGGTGGTGGCTGGGGACTCGGTGAATTCGATGTTGATGTATTTGAAGTTGCGTAAAGCCAGGAGGGAGTTGTAGCTGTTGGTGATGTATCGTGGTCTGTAGGTCATGCCGGGAAAGAGCATCAAGGCACGGCTAATGGTTTGTGGTTTTATGGTCATGGGAGAGGCGTAGACGAATTGGTAGTCTATGCGATGCGAGAGTGAGGGGTAGGTGTGGATGAGGGTGTCGTACTGCATTTCGCCGTCGCGCAGTCCGGCGGTGCTGTTTGGGTAGACAAAGATGTTGTTGATGTGGTACACCTGTAGATTGCGGCTGTCCACGAGGACGTCGATGCTCAGCAGGCCGCGGGCATAGGTTGTGTCAATGCGAAAGGTTATCAGTTGAGGGGAGGCGCGGTAGTAGCCAGCTTCGCGGAGGTTGTTCACGAGACGTGCCCGTTCTGCGGCAATGAGTTCCTGGTCGTAGGGGGAGCCGGGCTGCAGTGGTGAGTCGGCGTGCCATTGTTCGAGGAGCCGTTTGACGGTGCGGTCATCGGTCAGGTAGTTTACTTCGTCCACGGAGTAGCGTTGAGAGGCGCTGACGCGGTAGGCAATGGTGATGTTGTGGTGGCTGATGTCCAGGGTATCGTTTGACACGGAGGAGCCGAAGCATCCTTTGCTTTGGAGGAGGCCTTCGAGTTGGGAGACTGTGCGGCGTGCAGCGCGTTCGCTGTAGATTACGGGGGCGCTGCCCATGCGTCGCCAGTATCGTCCCCAGATGGTGCTGTCGGAGGGCTGAGCGATGCCGTACATCCATTTGCTGAAGGGGATGGCTTTGATGCCGAGCAGTTTGGTGTTAGGTTTCTGGAGGTAGTAGTCGTCAGCGTGCCTCAGTGCATCGTGGACGACGGGAGGCACGTCGGAGCTGTCGGTCATGTGGACGATGAGCTTCACGTCGTGAAGGACATGCTCGCCGTCGGGGATGTAGCGTGTGACGTAGCAGCTGCTGGCGAGAGCGGAGGCGAGGGCGAGGAATAAGAGCGCTATGAGGCTATTTTTCAAGGGTGGACAGGATTTTTTTGGTGGAGCCGAGGTTTTGGGTCATGTAATGGAGGGAGGCTTGGGAGGCGTTGGAGAGTGCGTCGGGGTTTGAGAGGAGTTGATGGAGAGGGCCGTGGAGCAGGTCGAGGTGGTTGCGGACGGGGAAGGCGGCGCCGAGGGAGATGGCGTCGATGGCTTCCTGGAATTTGTGGTAGTTAGGTCCGAAGAGGACGGGTTTGCCGAAGGCGAGAGCTTCGAGTATGTTGTGTATGCCGTTGCCGAAACCGCCGCCGATGTAGGCGATGGAGGCGTAGCGGTAGAGTTTGGAGAGGAGTCCGATGTTGTCGACGATGAGGACGTTGTGGTCGTGGTCGTCGGTGTGGGCGGAGAGGTGGGAGTAGGTGACGGAGTCTGGGAAGAGGGTTTGGATTTGGAGGATGTGCTGGTGGTCGACGAGGTGTGGTGCGATGATGGTTTTGGAGGGGAACCAGTTGGGTTTGGCGTTGCGGGCGCGGGCGAGGATTTGTTCGTCGGGGGGCCAAGTGCTTCCGGCTACGAGGACGTGGCCGTGGTGACCGGAGAGGAAGTGTTCGACGACGGGGTCGGGGAGTGCGGAGGAGGCTATCTGGTGGACGCGGTCGAAGCGTGTGTCGCCGGCGAGAGAGCAGTGGGGGATGTGGTGGCGGTGGAGGAGTTGTAGGCTTTGTGTGTTCTGGACGAAGAGATGGGTGAAGGAGAGTGAGAGCTGGCGGAGGAACCACCGGCCGTAGGGTTGGAAGAGGTATTGGGAGGGGCGGAAGATGGCGGAGAAGAGGTAGGTGGGGACGTGACGGAGCCGGAGAGCGCGGAGGTGGTTGTACCAGAATTCGTATTTGACGAAGAAGGCGGAGGAGGGGTGAGCGGCGTCGAGGAAGCGACGTGCGTTGCGGGGTGTGTCGGGTGGGAGGTAGGCGACGGCGTGGGCGAGCGGGTAGTCTTTGCGGATTTGGTAGCCGGAGGGAGAGAAGAAGGTGAGCAGGATTTGGTGGTCGGGGTGGAGGAGGCGATAGGCTTCGATGAGAGGGCGGGCCTGTTCGAATTCGCCGAGGCTGGCGGCGTGGAACCAGACGACGGGTGTGTGGTGGTTGAGGGTGGCGAGGGTTTGTGGCCATTGTTTCCATCCGCTGGCCAAGAGGCGGGCTTTGGTGTGGCCGAGGAGTGCGGCGAGGCGGACGGCGGCGGTGTAGAGGTGGATGGCGAGGGTGTAGAGGTGGCGCATGGGGGGGGAGGTTTAGGGTTTAAGGTTTAAGGTTTATGGGTGGCGGTTTTTAATTTTCAATTTTCAATTTTTCCGGCTGGGGGCTTTCAATAGTAGTAGTCGTATGTGGTTTTGCCGGTGAGAGGGAACATCCAGGTGAGTTTGAGGCCGTAGAGGAGGTCGAGGTAGCGGTTGGGGTCTTTTCCGTTGAGGTGTGTGAGGTTGTCGATGAGGTAGGGTCGTGAGGACCAAGTGAGGCACTGGCTTATTTCGAGTGAGAGGCGGAGGTTGACGTAGGTGAGGTAGTTGCTCATGTATTGGAAGGCGATGCTCTGGGAGAGGATGATTCCGTTGCGGAGGTTGTCGTAGAGTTGGGAGTAGGGGTCGGCGAGGAGAGGGACGGGATTTTCGGTGTAGTTCTGGTTGAAGGCAGTCTTCTGCATTATCCAGCCGGCGGAGGCTTTGATGAGGAGACCGGAGTTGGGGTTGCGTGGGAGGAGAGGGATGAGGCGTGCGATGCCGATGCGGAGTGAGAGGTTGCGGTTGTAGGCTTCGATGCCGGCGATGCTGCCGTCGGAGGCGAGTGGGTAGCCGAGTGGTCCGTAGATGTCGCCGAGCCGAGCCTGCCGCTGCTGGAGGTTGTCGTTGCCGATGGCGAGGTCGGCGTCGAGGGTGACGGTCCAGCCGGAGCGGTATTTGTAGTCGCAGCCGATGGCGAAGTCGAGCCAGGGGGCGCTGTAGAGGTCGCGCATGTTGCGGAGGGGGGTGTGGCCGCTGTTGGAGCCGAAGCCGGGAGCGAGGGCGCCGGCGGAGAAGTGTATGATGTGGCATTGGAGTGTGTCGGTGGTGAGTTTGACCTGGGCGAAGGCCAGAGGGGAGGCGAGGAGCAGGAGGGCTGCGAGGGGGAGGTGTTTTGTCATTAAGGTTTAAGGTTTAAGGTTTAAGGTTTAGGGTTTAAGGGGTAAGGTTTAAGGTTTAAGGTTTAAGGTTAGCGGTTAGGGTTGGTGGTTATTGGTTATGGGTTATTGGTTATTGGTTAGCGGGTTTGTCTGCAAACGGCTGGCTGCTGGGTGCTGACTGCTATCTTTTTTTTTGTTGTTGTTATGAAATATTTGAGGTCGATGTGCGTTATATTGTTCGGTGTTAGAAACGCAAGTGATATATATTTATTGCATATAAACAACAAAAAAACGAGAATAGAGAATTATGGCAAAAGATTTTCCGAAACGGAGCGAGAACTACTCGGAGTGGTATAACGAGCTGGTGGTGCGAGCCGATCTGGCCGAGCAGAGTGCGGTGAGGGGTTGCATGGTGATAAAGCCCTACGGCTATGCGATCTGGGAGAAGATGCAGCGCCAGCTGGACACGATGTTCAAGGCCACGGGCCACCAGAACGCCTATTTCCCGCTGTTCATCCCGAAGAGCTTCCTGAGCCGCGAGGCGGAGCACGTGGAGGGTTTTGCGAAGGAGTGCGCCGTGGTGACGCACCACAGGCTGATGAACGCGCCGGACGGCAGCGGTGTGGTGGTGGACCCGAGCGCGAAGCTGGAGGAGGAGCTCATAGTGAGGCCGACGAGCGAGACCATCATCTGGAGCACTTATAAGAATTGGATAAAGAGTTACCGCGACCTGCCCATACTGTGCAACCAGTGGGCGAACGTGGTGCGGTGGGAGATGCGCACCCGCATGTTCCTCCGGACGGCGGAGTTCCTCTGGCAGGAGGGCCACACGGCGCACGCGACGCGCGAGGAGGCCGAGGAGGAGGCGCGCCGGATGCTGGAGGTCTACGCCGACTTTGTCGAGAACTACATGGCGGTGCCCGTGCTGAAAGGGCACAAGAGCCCCAACGAGCGCTTCGCGGGGGCGTTGGACACACTCTGCATCGAAGCCATGATGCAGGACGGCAAGGCCCTGCAGGCGGGCACGAGCCACTTCCTGGGGCAGAATTTCGCGAAGGCCTTCGAGGTGCAGTTCCTCAACAGGGAGAACAAGCTCGAGTATGTGTGGGCCACCTCGTGGGGTGTGAGCACGCGCCTGATGGGTGCCCTCATCATGACCCACAGCGACGACAACGGACTGGTGCTGCCGCCGCGTCTGGCTCCGATACACGTCGCTATCGTACCCATCTGCAAGAGCGAAGAGCAGCAGCGCCAGCTGGACGAGCACATAGCGCCCATAGTGAAAGCGCTGGAGGCCAAGGGCTTGGCGGTTAAGTACGACAACCGTCCCGAGTACAAGCCCGGTTGGAAATTCAACGAGTACGAGTTTAAGGGTGTCCCCGTGCGTCTGGCCATCGGCCCGCGCGACCTCGAGAACGGCACCTGCGAAGTGTGCCGACGCGACACGCTGGAGAAGGAGACGATGCCCATCGAGGGCATCGCCGAGCATGTCTACGACCTGATGGAGCGGATACAGCAGAACCTGTTCAAGAAGGCCGCCGACTTCCGCGCCAGCATGACCCGCAAGGTCGACAGCTGGGAGGAGTTCAAGGTCGAGATCGAGAAGAACGGCTTCCTGCTGTGCCACTGGGACGGGACGCAGGAGACCGAGGAGCGCATCAAGGAGGAGACGAAGGCGACAATCCGCTGTATCCCCTTCGACGCGCCGGAGGAGGAGGGCAGGTGCATCTACAGCGGCAAACCCTCGCACCGTCGTGTGGTCTTCGCCCGCAGCTACTGACGGAGGCTTAGAGACGACGAGTCTTCGAGACTTCAGGACTTCGAGACGACGGGTCAACGGGTAAACAGGATGGCTTGAAGACTTGAGGTCTCGAAGTCCTGAAGACTTGAAGACTTGAGGTCCCGAGGTCCCGAAGTCCCGAAGGCTTTCACTTCCGGCCAGGTGCGCGCGGTTCAACGATGTGACTACAGTCTGCTATATGCTAAACACTTAACACACATAGTTATGGATTTGAATCAGTCTTTTGTGGATGTCTTCGGACATCGTGCCGAACAGGCTTTCTTTGCGCCGGGCCGTGTGAACCTTATCGGGGAGCATGTCGACTACAACGGCGGCCACGTTTTCCCGTGCGCGCTGAGTTTCGGCACACGTCTTCTGCTTGCGCCCAACGACCAAAACCTGTTGCGGTTCCGGTCGCTGAACGTGGCCGCTGCCGTCGACCTCCCGCTCGACAGGCTGACAAGTCCCCTCGCCAAGGGGTCGTGGGTCAACTATCCCCTCGGCTGCATAGCGCAGTTCGTCAGGCGGGGCTATAGGCTCCACGGTGGCTACGACTTGCTCTTCTGGGGCGATGTGCCGGCCGGTGCGGGTCTCAGCTCCTCGGCGGCCATCGAGGTGGTCACAGCCTTCGCCTTCAACCATTTGCTGGAGGCCGGATGCTCGCGTGCCGACCTGGCACGCATAGGCCAGCAGAGCGAACACGAGTTTGCCGGCGTCAGCTGTGGCATCATGGATCAGTTCGCATCGGCTTTCGGCCGCAAAGACCACGCCATCTACCTCGACTGCACCACCCTCGACTTCGAGTATGTGCCTCTGCAGATGGACGGTGTGCGGCTCGTGGTGGCCAACACCCACTCGCCCCACAAACTCGACTCCGGAGCCTACAACGAGCGTGTGGCCCAGTGCCGCGAGGCAGTGGAGCAGCTTCGCTCGAGCAGCCCCTCGTTGCAGAACCTCGCCGAGTTGGACGCTCAGCGTTTCGCCCGGATACGGGAGGCCATCAAGGATCCCGTCGCCCTCAGGCGGGCCACGCATGTGGTTGCGGAGTGCCAGCGCACCGTCGACGCGGTGCGGGCCCTCAAGGCGGGCGACCTCTTGCGGTTCGGCCGCTTGATGAACGAGAGCCACGTCTCGCTGCGCGACGACTATGAGGTGACCGGTCCGTACCTCGACGCTATGGCTGAAGAGGCTTGGAAGGTGCGGGGGGTTATCGGCAGCCGCATGACCGGCGGCGGCTTCGGCGGCTGCACGGTGTCGCTCGTCCGCGAGGAGGCTGTTCCGACATTTGTCGAGAGGGTAGGCGAAGCCTACTCGGCACGCACCGGCATCGCGCCCGACTTCTACGTGGCCGAAATCGGCGACGGTGCTCGCATATTGGATATTTAATATCACGTGTCTATGGTCGACCAACGTCAGTTCTCCAAGCTCTATGACGGCAAGCAGGTGACGCTTGCCACGCTGCACGGCCCCAAGGGGCTGCGAGCACAGATAACCAACTACGGGGCCAAGGTTGTCAGTCTTGAGGTTCCCGACGTCGATGGGTGTATGACCGATGTGGTGCTGGGCTTCGGCTCCATCGACGAATGGCTCGCCCAGGAGCACTATTTCAACGCCATCATAGGGCGCTACGCCAACCGCATAAAGAACGGCCGTTTCACGCTTGACGGCAGGGACTACCAGCTGGCCGTGAACAACGGCCCTAACTCGCTGCACGGCGGTATGGTGGGTTTCAACCGGCGCGTGTGGGACGTGGTGGGCCAGACGCCTTCCAGCCTCTGTCTCCACCTCCGCTCCCACGATGGCGAAGAGGCCTATCCCGGCAATCTCGACGTGTGGGTCACCTATTCCCTCACGCTCGAAAACGGGCTGCTGATAACCTACGAGGCCCAGTCCGACAAGCCTACGGTGGTGGGCCTGACGAACCATGCCTACTTCAACCTCGAGGGCGAAGGCAGTGGAACCATACACGACAACGTGCTGCAGGTTTTGGCCGACAGCTACACGCCTTTCGACGACACGGCTTGCCCCACGGGCGCCATTGTGCCCGTCGAGGGGACGCCTATGGATTTCCGCCAGCCGACCGTAGTGGGACAGCGTATCGACGACCCTTTCTTCCGGCCGGGTCGTGGTATCGACAATAATTTCGTGCTCCGTCCCAATCCCGCACACCAGTTGCAGCCGGCAGCCGTTCTCTCGGCCGCAGGTCGCACCATGCAGGTCCTCACCACCATGCCGGGTCTGCAGGTGTACACCGGCAACTGGGTGGAACGCCACAACGGCAAGTCGGGTCGGCCATACGACGTGCAGACGGCCATCTGCCTTGAGGCACAGAACTTCCCCGACGCACCCAACCACCCCGATTTCCCGTCTCCGGTGCTCCGTCCCGGCGAGACCTATTTCGAACAGACCGAGTACCGTTTCCTGCAATAGTAGGAAAGTGGAAAGTGGAGAGTGGAAAGTGGATTGAACTATATCATTAACTCCATAATAAGGTTTACGGTTTACGGTTTAAGGTTTACGGTTTAGGGGTTAAGGTTTAGGATTTAAGGTTTTATGAAACGACTCACAATAATTATGAAACGACTCACAATCACCTTAGCACTCGCAGCCCTGCTCTTGACCGGTTGCCACAACGACAAGAAAGAATTCTCCACCACCGCCATCAACGCCACGCAGTGCTACCTGCTGAGCTACGACGAACAGATGGGCCCTTGGGGCGACACTATAGGACTGAAGAAGGTGCTCGAAGTGGAATGGCCCGCCAAAGGCTTCCTCTCCGCCGACGCTGAATGCGAGTTGATGAAGCTCTGCTTCGACGACAGCACCTCCACGGGTGTCGACATGGCCGCCCGCAGCTGGCTCGCCAAACCCTACATATACACCGACGACGGCGAGGCGCCGCATGTCGAGACTGTCGACACCCTCGACGAGAGCAGTGAGTACAGCTACATGGCCGTCCGCTGTTCTGCCACACACGACAGCACGCTGGCTACCTTCCACGTCGGCATAGAGACCTTCGGCGCTGGCGCTGCACACGGCATATATTCGTCGCACACGCTGACCGTCGACCTGGAGAGCGGCGAGGTCGTCCGCCTCACCGACCTCGTCAGCGACACCAACCTGCTCTGCGAGGCCATCGCCCGCGCCATCTTCGACCTCGACGCCAACCGCGACGTGCGCGAGTGCCTCTTCGACGAGTACCGGGGTGCCGACCGTATGCCCATGCCCGCCAGCTTTTTCATCGACAGCGCGCGCAACGACATCACCGTCAGTTACGACCTCTACGACATCCAGCCCTACGCCTGCGGCATCCCCACGGTGGTGCTGCCCATCTTCTGGCTCTCGAAGCACGTGGACCTCACGCCCTACGCCAAGCGCCTCTTCGGCCCCGAGAGCTATATCAAAGAATAAATCACCCAACGCAATGAATACAATACCCGTTTTGTTACTCACAGGCTACCTCGGCAGCGGCAAGACCACGCTGCTCAACCGCATCCTCTCCAACCGTCGCGGCATCCGCTTCGCCGTCATCGTCAACGACCTCGGCGAGGTGAACATCGACGCCGACCTCATCGAGAAGGGCGGCATCGTTGGCCAGAAAGACGACAACCTCGTCGCCCTCCAGAACGGCTGCATCTGCTGCACGCTCAGGATGGACCTCGTCGAACAGCTGCGCGACATCACGTCGCAGCGCCGTTTCGACTATATCGTCATCGAAGCCAGCGGTATATGCGAGCCCGCCCCCATCGCACAGACCATCTGCTCCATGCCTACCATGGGCCCCGAGTATGTCCGTGACGGCGTGCCTGTGGTGGACAGCATTGTCACCGTCGTCGACGCCCTCCGCATGCGCGACGAGTTCGGCAGCGGCAAGAATCTCCTCAAGCCCGGCCTCGCCGAGGACGACATCGAAAACCTCGTCATCCAGCAGATAGAGTTCTGCAACATCATCCTGCTCAACAAAGCCTCCGAGGTGGCCGCCGACGAGCTGGGCCGCATCCGCGAAATCATCCGCGCCATCCAGCCCAAAGCAGAGATAATTCCCTGCGACTACTGCGACATCGACTTCGACCGCATCCTTCATACCGGCATGTTCGACTTCGACAAGGTGGCGACGTCGGCCACATGGATCCACAAAATCGAAGGTCACGACGACGAGGAAGAGGAAAGCGGAAAGCGGAAAGTGGAAAGTGAAGATTCGCACAATCACGCATTGGAGCACCACCACCATCATCACGACGAGGAGGGTGAGGCCGAAGAGTACGGCATCAGCACCTTCGTATACTACCGTCGCGAGCCGATGAACATCTCTCGCTTCGACGAGTTCGTGGCCCGCCACTGGCCCGAGGGGGTCATCCGCGCCAAGGGCATCTGCTGGTTTCTCTCGGAACCCGACACCTGCTACCTCTTCGAGCAGGCCGGCAAGCAGGTCTCCCTGCGCGACACAGGCCAGTGGTACGCCACGATGCCCGACGACGAGCTGCTCGACTTCATGCGCCGCAACCCCGACCTGCAGCGGGACTGGGACGACACTTACGGCGACCGCATGCAGAAGCTCGTTTTCATTGGCCAGCACATGGACCGACAGGCAATCGCAGCCGCCCTTGACGAGTGCATAGCGGGGGGATGACAAGTACAATGGTCTGGCCGCGAATGTCCTCGATATGTGATGAAACACCCATTTGCCATACTGCTGTTCCTGCTGTGGGCCCTGTTTGCCGGCGCCCAGCAGTTCGTCGGCTGCCGCACCGATTCATTATCAAGCCGGACGCCTGGCGGCTGGGCTGAGACGCCCATGTTGCGCACCACGTTCGAGGTGGAGCGCGCCGACATGGCTCCCGTCGCGGGCCACAGCGTCGCGTTCAGCCTCCGTGTCGTCTCGCTCGGCTACCATGAAGTGTATCTTAATGGCACTAGGGTGGGGGACTGGGTGTTGCAACCAGCCGTCAGCCAGCTCGACCGTCGGGCACTGGAGGTGACCTACGACATCACCGACCTCGTGCGCGAGGGCGACAACGAGCTGATGCTCTGGCTCGGACAAGGCTGGGGGCGCATCTATGGCACACCGGCGGTGGCCTGGGTGGAAGTGGAAAGTGTAAAGTGGAAAGCGGAAAGCGATGCTACGCAGAACGGCGACAGACCACTTTCCACTTTCCGTTTTCCACTTTCCGCTTGGGAGGCCTCGCCGTCGCCATATAGCTACACCGGCAGCTGGCAGCCCCTGCAGTTCGGCGGCGAGCGTTACGACGCGCGGGTCAAGGAAAGCTGGCGTCCGGCATCTGTCTATGAGGCTGAGGGCATCGCTGTATCGCAGCAGGAGTTCGAGGGCAACCGCATCGTCGATGTGCTTCTGCATCAATCGGTCGACACTCTGCCCGACAGTACACTCCTCTTCGATTTTGGCCGCGTGGTGACAGGCTGGTTCCAACTCGATTGCCTGCCTATCCCCGAGGGCGACTCGATAACCATGGAATACCTTGACCACCCTGACGCCAAGCCTCCTCATACCGAGACCGACATCTATGTCAGCGATGGAACCGGCAACGACGACATCCACTTCACCAACCGCTTCCACATGCACGCCTTCCGTTATGTCAAGGTATCCGGTCTTGGACATTATGTCGCCTATGGCTTGGATATTCCCATCGCTACGGCCCGTGCTGTGCAGATTTCCGCCGTCGACCCCGCGGGTGGCGCCACCTTCGAATGCTCTGACCCGCGACTGAATGCCATCCACGACATGGTGAAGTACACCCTCAGCTGCCTCACTTTCAGCGGCTATATGGTCGACTGTCCCCACCTGGAGCGCATGGGCTACGGCGGCGACGGCAACAGCAGCACCAACACCCTGCAGACCCTCTGGGATGTGCGCGACATCTATGCCAACTGGATGCAAGCATGGCACGACGCGCTGGATAGCACCGGCGACCTGCCCTACGTAGCTCCTGCCTTCCGCACCGGCGGTGGACCCTACTGGCAGGGCTTCATCGTCAAGGCCCTGTGGCGTACTTACCTCAACTATGGCGACCCCACGCTCATCTACCGCCACTATAACGACATGTGTCGCTGGATGGACTACATTGAGCGGCACAGCGTGGATGCCGATTGCGACCGAAGTGGAGCAAACGGCAATCAATCCGACGGCATACTGCAGCCGTGGGGCGACACGGAACTGCACAGTTGGTTTTTGGCCGACTGGGCCGTCCCCGACGGTGTCGACAATGGCGGCGAGAGCGTGCTGCATGCCAGTAGTTGCTTCATTGCCGAATGTCTGGCCGACATGGAGCAGATGGCCCGCATGACAAGGCATCGGGATGACGTCGAACGCTTCGCCGCACGGCGGAAGCTCGTCGTCGACGCTATCCACCGCCACTTCTACCACCCCGAGACACACACCTACGCCAACGGCACACCGCTCGATATGGCCTACGCCCTGCTGATGGACATACCGCCAGACAGCGCCACCGCAGCCGCCGTAAAGGCGCAGCTAATCAAAGACATTCACGGCAAATACCGCGACCACGTGGCTTTTGGACTTATGGGAACACCGATTTTCACCGAATGGTGCATCCGTGAGCAGCAGAGCGACCTCATGGCCACGCTGCTGCGCCAGCCCGACTACCCTGGCTATTTGTATATGATAAACCAAGGTGCCAGCACCACTTGGGAGTCGTGGGGTTGCGGTATGCCTGGCAAGGAGGACCGCAGCCGCGTGCACAACTGCTACAACGGCATCGGCACGTGGTTCTATCAGGCTGTGGCGGGCATCCGCCCCGACCATGAACAACTTGGCTACAAGCACTTCTTCGTCGACCCGCAGCCTGTCGGGGGCGTCGACTGGGTTCGGTGCACCAAGCCGACACAATACGGCGACATCAAGGTGGAAGTCAGCGGCGACACACTGAATGTCACCGTCCCCGAAGGCACCACTGCCACCGCGTTCCCCGGCACCCAGGACGAGCGCACGCTCGGTGCCGGACAGTGGACATTGTACATTAAACGCTGAATAAATGAAACGTCTTATTCCCATACTGTTCACATTGATTCTTGCCGCCTGCGGCAGCAAGGTGGAAATCATCAACCTCACCGTCGAAATGCAGGACGGAAGTATGCCCTTGGCTACTGCTACGCCACGCTTCAGCTGGAACTACGAGGCACGAGTGGATAACGTGATGCAGACGAATTACCGCATCATTGTGGCCAGCAGCGAAGATAAGGCCCACCGCGGCGAGGGTGACCTGTGGGACTCGCAGACCGTCAACACCTCGCAGATGCTCTACATCCCCTACGCCGGCACGCCCCTGAAGAGCCGCGACCGCTGCTGGTGGCGGGTGTATACTACTGTGACTTACGGCGACGGCAAAAGCAAGGAGCTCGATAGTCCTGTGCAGTATTTTGAAATCAGCCTTCTCGACCGCAGCGAATGGTGCGCCCAATGGATCGGGCGCGACTACGAGGACGACAAGATAGATGGCCATACCGAGGTGACCGCCCGCTATCTGCGCAAGGAGTTTCAGCTGCGGCAGGACATCGACTACGCCCGCCTCTACATCAGCGGCCTCGGTCAGTACCAGGCCTTCTTTAACGGGCAGGAGGTGGCTCCTGACGAGCTGTTGAAGCCGGCCCTCAGCGACTACACGCGCCGCGTATACTTCAACGCCTACGACGTGACCGACCTGCTGTGGGAAGGTGACAACGCCGTTGGCGTCATCCTCACCCCCGGCCGCTTCACCACAGTGCGCCACGACGCCAACTACCTTGAGTGGTGCGGCATCAACCACGCCGCCCACTACGGCCGTCCGCAGTTACTGATGCAGCTGGAGGTCTTTTATAAGGACGGCACTGCCGACACCATCGTGTCAGGCGATGGCTGGCGTATCACCAACCGTGGCCCCGTCCGCAAGGCCGATGAGTTCGACGGCGAGACCTACGACGCCCGCCTCGATTTGGGCAACTGGACTTCGCCCCGCTACGACGACAGCCGTTGGCAGGACGCCGTCGTCGACTACGACCGCCACAACATGAACCTCGAGGACCGCTTCAACCCCCGCTGGAAGCGCCGCGACGACAAATACGACGCCTCCATGCCCTTCCCCGACAGCGCCGAGATTGCCGCCAAACGGTTAGAGTATAATCTGACACCGCAGCCTAACCCTAACATCCGCGTCATGGAGCGCCTCACCCCCAAGTCCATCTTCCGCAAGGGTGACAAATGGATTCTCGACATGGGGCAGAACATGGTAGGGACGCTTGAACGCGGGAATGCGTTATTGCGCAAATGTGTGAGTGGCGATACCGTCACTTTCCGCTATGCAGAACTGCTGGCAGCCGACAGCACACTCTACACCGACAACCTGCGCTCCGCCGAATGCACCGACCGCTACATCGCGGCAGACAATAACGCATTAACACAATCACACAATCACGCATTCAACTTCGTTTATCACGGCTTCCGCTACGTCGAGATCGGCGGCCTGCCGGAAGGCTGCAAACCCGCTGTCGGCGACTTCACTGGCCTCGTCCTCTACGACCAGATGGCCTCCACCTCCACCTTCGAAACCGACAACGACATCATCAACGCCGTGCACCGCAACGCCTTCTGGGGCATCCGCGGCAACTACCGCTCCATGCCCACCGACTGCCCACAGCGCGACGAGCGCATGGGCTGGACCGGCGACCGCACCACCGGCTGCTATGGTGAGAGTTTCCTCTTCGACAACCACCGGCTCTATGCCAAGTGGCTGCAGGACCTCGAGGACTGCCAGTGGCCCAACGGGCAGCTCAGCGACGT
>CAMVAA010000014.1 GCA_947165345.1 uncultured Bacteroidales bacterium | reverse complement strand
GCAACTGCTCCGCGGTGGAGACAGCCTCCTTCACAGTCCACGAAAGGCCCGCTACCCCGACCCTTGAGATATGCGGCAATCCCTGCATCACCGATGGCCCCGTAGAGGTATGCAATACCGATGGCCGCGACCTCTACTGGAGCAACGGCACCCGCGGCGACCGTGCTTTCTACTTCTACGACGGCCTGAACTCCGCCTACTATGTCGACCCCGAAACCGGATGCAAGTCATATACCGGAACCATATACATCCCAGAGGCTCCCAAGTTCGACGGCTTCCTCTCCGGCTGCTATCGTTTCTGCGACAAGAATATTCCGGGACAGACACAGGTGTTTACCCTTGGCGACAATTTCAATACGTATGGTCTGCATTGGCTCTATAACGGCGAAGAAATCGACTTTACCACTCTGCCGCCAACGCCGGCCGACCTGCCCATCTGGGGTGACGGACAGTACCAGCTCGTGGTCGACTACAGCGACGCCTGCAATGCCGCTTCCCCGCTGCTCACCATCGAAGGCGTCGACTGTGGCAATCCCGGCACCGAGCCTGGCGTTATCCCGCCTCTTGTGGGCTCTGTGACGAGTGTCGAGTGTGTCGTGGAGGGCTGCAAAGCCTACTACTTGCTCACTGTCAACATTTGTAATATCTCTGACGAACCCTTCGGTGTCGACAAGGTGACGTCGCCCAATTCGGGTGTCGACGACAGTTCGCTCCCCGTCTTCCTCAACCCGGGCGAATGCATTACCGTCGATGTCAAGGTGCTCATCAGCAGCATCAACCCCGCTTCCATTGTGCTCACTTTCTTCGAGGGTGAAGATCGCCCACTGGGCACCGTCAGCTATAGTCATTACGACTGGATCAAGTGCCTCGAACTTGATTACTGCCAAACTGACATCGTGCCATATCTCGAGAAGATAGATGGCGAAATGAATCAGTCCACTTTCTTCGCCTTCCAGCTCGGTCTGCCTAACAATGTCTCGGAAGTCCTCTCTGTGTGGACAGACTGTGGACAGATTTACGATGGCGTGCTTAGCGGCAGAATCTACTTCGGCCTTCTCTATCTTGACAACGGCCTCGTCTCGCAGCTTGCCGCCGCTGGCGGGAGCCTCTGCCTGCATGCTATCTGCTGCGTCGATGACCGTCTCTGCCTGACAGAGATCTGCATCCCGTTCTCAGATATCTGGCATTCCATCGAGTCTGGTGAACCCTACGGTCGTCAACCCGAGCAGACCGGCGAACCCAAGTCGGCACAAAAGCTCTCGCAGCAGCATCAGGACAACACCCTTGCTCTCGAGCCTAACCCCGCCACAGGTGTCGTCTCAGTCTGCGATGCCATGTCGCACTCCATGGTCGACAATGTTGTCCTCGTCGAGGTCTTCTCCATGCAGGGCCGTAAGATGCTATCGCTGTCCGGCGTCAGCCGCATCGATGTCTCTGACCTCCCCTCGGGAAGCTACATCGTCAAAGTGCTCACCGACGACGTGGACTGCACCTACCTTAAACTCGTAAAGAAATAATCTGATGTAGTAGAACATAAGGTAGTAAAAAAGATAAAGCCGAATGTCCTTTTAGGATATTCGGCTTTATCTTCCTATTAGTTTCTTTAGCGGGCAAGCCACTCGTCCACGTGTCCGAAAACGATGTCGGCGCGAGCCGCGAAGCTCTCCTCGGTGGCGAAGGCCACGTGCGGTGTGACCAAACAGCGGTTGGTGGAGAGCAGCAGGTGGTCGAGGGGCAGGGGAGGCTCGTGCTCGAAGACGTCGAAGGCAGCTCCGGCTATACGGCTCTCCACCAAGGCTTTGCCCACTGCGGCTATGTCGCACACCGGGCCGCGGGCGGTGTTGACCAGCAGGGCGGTGGGCTTCATCAGCTGCAGTTCGCGCTCGCCGATGAGGCCGCGGGTCTCGTCGCAGAGGGGCACATGCAGGCTCACTATGTCGCTCTGGCGCAGCAGGTCGTCGAGCGGCATATACTGCACGCCCATGGCTTTCACCTCGGCGCGCTCGGTCCGGCTCCACGCTATCACCTTGGCGCCGAAGGCCACCAGCAGGCGGGCCGTGGCGGTGCCGATGGCGCCGGTGCCCACAATGCCTACTGTCTTGCCGCGCAGCTCGCGCCCCAGGAAGGTGCCGCGGCTACCGCCCTGCCGTACCATCTCGTTGAGCGAAATGATGTTGCGTAGCAGGTCGAGCATCATGCCCACCGCCAGCTCGCTCACGGCGGTGGTGCTGTAGCCGGCTGCATTCTGCACCTCGATGCCATGTTCGCGGCAGTAGGCCAGGTCTATGTGGTCCAGTCCGGTGAAGGCCACGCTCAGGTACTTCAGCTTCTTGCACTGCGACAGCACCGTGGCCGGCAGCTTGATGTTGCTGATGACGGCCACGTCGGCACCGCTCATGCGTTCCGCGAGCGTCGCCTCGTCCTCCTTGCGGTCCATATAGTAGGTAAACTCGTGCCCCATCTCGGCATAGTGTGCCTTCAGGGCCTCAAACCGCTCTCGGCCAATGCCGAGACTCTCTACACAGACAATGTTCATATTTCTGTCTTTATTATACCCTATGGTAACTGTAAATACTATTCCTATTTCCTCTTCTTCACCGAGAATCCGAATCCGCCCAGCTTTTCGCCGAGAGAGTAGTATTTCCCGTGCGAGTAGGCGAGGGGAGAGGCGTGGTTGAGCTGGAACTGGCCGGTGCTCTTGTCGATGAGGCTCTCCTCGGCGTCGACGGCCACAACCTCGGCCATGAACATGTCGTGGCTCCCGAGGTGCCGCACCTCGACGACCTTGCACTCTATGTTCAGCGGGCTCTCCTTGATGAGGGGCGCTTTGACGATTTGCGCCGCCTCGGGATGGAGCCCCATCTCGCGGAATTTATTGTAGTCCCGTCCGCTGCGCACGCCGCACCAGTCGGTCTGCCGTGCCAGGGCGGCGGTCGTGAGGTTGATGACGAAGTCGCCGCACCGTTCCACGATGGCGTGGCTGTGGCGCTCGGGCCGGATGCTCACATAACACATGGGCGGGTCGCTGCAAAGCGTACCCGTCCACGCTACGGTGATAATGTTGTAGTTCTCCGGTGCGTCGCCGCAACTGACCATGACCGCCGGCAGCGGATAGATCATCGTCCCGGGCTTGAAAGGCACTTTCATTCTTTGAACTTCTTCTCCAGTTCGTCCACCATGTTGCGCATGTGGCGGTCGGTCTGCCGCAGGTTCTCTATGGTCTTGCAGGCGTGGAGGACGGTGGCATGGTCCTTGTTGCCGCACTGCATGCCTATGACGGCGAGGCTCGACTTGGTAATCTTCTTGGCAAAGTACATGCTCAGCTGGCGGGCCTGCACAATCTCGCGCTTGCGCGAAGTGTTCTGTATGCTCTCCACCGGTAGGCTCAGGTAGTCGCACACCACCTTCTGTATATAGTCTATGGTGATCTCGCGGGCCGAGCTCTGCACGTATTTGTCTATCATCTGCCGCGTCAGGTCGAGGGTTATCTGCTTGCGGTTCAGTGAGCTCTGGGCTATCAGCGAGATGAGGGCTCCCTCAAGCTCGCGCACGTTCGTGTTGATGTTGTAGGCTATGTATTCCACCACGTCGTCTCCCATCTCGATACCGTCGTTCTGCAGCTTCTGGCGCAGTATTTTCTTGCGGGTCTCCACATCGGGAGCCTGCAGGTCGGCGCCGAGGCCCCACTTCAAGCGGCTCAGCAGTCGCGGCTCGAGGCCCTGGAGGTCTCCGGGCGCCTTGTCCGATGTGATGATAATCTGGCAGTTGCGCTGGTGCAGGTGGTTGAAGATGTGGAAGAAAGCCTCCTGTGTCTTCTGTGCCTTGCCAGCCCAGAACTGGATGTCGTCGACTATCAAGACGTTGATCATCTCGTAGAAGTGGATGAAGTCGCCCACCGTCCCGGCACGGCCGGCTTCGGCATACTGCTGCATAAACTGCTCACTCGTGACGTAGAGGACCGTCTTGTCGGGATGCAGCTCCTTGGTCTTGAGGCCGATGGCGTTGGCCAAGTGGGTCTTGCCAAGGCCCACGCCCGAGTAGAGCAGCAGCGGGTTGAAGCTCGTGGTGCCAGGCTTCTCGGCCACCGCATAGCCGGCCGAGCGGGCCAGTCGGTTGCAGTCGCCCTCCACAAAGTTCTCCAGCGTGTAGTTGGGCGAAAGCTGCGAGTTGACGCGCATCTTCTGTATGCCCGGCACGATGAAGGGGTTCGGCAGCTCGCGCGCGTTCTCCTTGTTCAGGTTCACCGGCATCTCGGTCAGCGGGTTGCGCACCGATTGGCGCCCCTGCGACGGCAGGGTGGTCACTATCGGTGAGGTACGGATGCTTTGGTCCATCACCACGCTGTATTTCAACATGCCGCTCACCCCGAGCTGCATCTTTATGACTCGCTTCAGCAGGTCGATATAGTGCTCCTCGAGGTACTCGTAGAAGAACTGGCTCGGCACCTGCACAATCAGCGTCGCTCCGTCAAGCTGCAACGGCACTATGGGTACGAACCAAGTCTCGAAAGCTCTCCGGTTCTCAGGCCCCAAGGCGTCCTTTATGACACCCAGACATTCATTCCATACCCTCTTGTATTCTTCCTCCATGATATATATGTGTTTGCAATTGGTTTTTTCAATGAGTTACGCTTCTTTTCCTATTCTTTATCCGCTTGCAAAGTTCAACCATTTTTTGTGCATAGAATATGAAAAATAAATTTGCATATTTCATCTCTTTTGTATAAAGAACGCCCCGCCCTTTGGGGCACCTCTTTCCCCCTTATCGCTGCAACTCCTTAATTTTCAAATTTCACTTTCCCTACGCCACTCTGTCAAGCGCCCCTTTAATATACGAAATTTTTCGCCGTGCGGCAAAATTTTTTCCTCCAAAAACACTTTTTTTACCCCTCCCGGCCACCTTCGCGACAGCCTGTTGAAGATTAAGGCCTTGGGAACGCCCTGCCTCTACAAGGCGTTGTATTGCAATCCGTTCTGCCAAAATATTGATTTACAAAACCTGCCATTTCGCCCACTCCGCATAAGTGGTTGGAAGCCTGTCTCGTCCCCAAGATATCCACCGTAAGCGGTTGATAACCCCATCTCGAAAATCGCCCTCCCGCGTTTTGAAAAAATGCTCCCCAACACCCCACCCTCTCTACCCCCTCTCTGGGTCCTCTCTGGGTCCTCTCTGGGTCCTCTCTGGGTCCTCTCTACCCCCTCTCTACCCCTTTCACCTCTCACCTTTCCACATTCTCCTCCCAACCCCAATTCCGCCAAATGCACTTCGCGGAGAGCATCGGAACCCCCTTGGAACCCCGTCTGTCCCACCGCCTCGCCGTCGCCGCCGCACACTCTGTCCCCGCGCGTCAACACCCACTATGTCAGCCATAACGCCCTTCGCCTCGGCCCCGCCGCGCCGCCGCGCCGTGCATTTTTTTTCCTCATGCCCCCTCCGTTTGGAATATTTTTCGTAAATTTGCACTCTGTTTCGAACGCATAATAAACTTGAACAATTAATAATAAATACTCTATAACATGAAATACGACATGATCGTCATCGGCAGCGGCCCCGGAGGCTATGTGGCTGCCGTCAAAGGAGCCCAGCTGGGCATGAAAGTGGCCGTCGTCGAACGCGAAAATCTGGGCGGCATCTGCCTCAACTGGGGTTGCATACCCACCAAGGCGCTGATGAAGAGCGCCCAGGCGTTCAACTACGCCAAGCACGCCGCCCTCTACGGCGTCAAGGCCGACGGCGTCGAGGCCGACCTCAACGCCATGGTCGACCGCTCGCGCGGCGTGGCGCAGACCATGAACAAGGGAGTCGAATTCCTGCTAAAAAAGCACGGCGTCGAAGTCCTCATGGGCACTGCCAAAGTGCTGCCCGGCAAGCAGGTAAGCGTCGACGGCACCGTCCACGAAGCCGACCACATCGTCATCGCCACCGGCGCCCGCAGCCGCGTCATGCCCGCCATGCCGCAGGACGGCCGCCACATCATCGGCTACCGCGAAGCCATGACCCTCCGCACTCAGCCTCAGCGCCTTCTGGTGTGCGGCAGCGGCGCCATCGGCAGCGAGTTCGCCTACTTCTACCAGAGCATCGGCACCCAGGTCACACTCGTCGAATTCATGCCCCAAATCCTGCCCAACGAAGACGAAGAGGTGGCCGCACAGATGAGCCGCTCCTTCCGCAAGATGGGCATGAAAGTCATGCCCTCGGCCAGCGTCGAGAAGGTCGACATCGACGGCGACGTCTGCCACGTCACCGTGAAGGACCTCAAGAAAGGCACCGAGTCCGTCATCGACGTCGACGTGGTCCTCAGCGCCGTCGGCGTCGTCACCAACCTCGAAGGCCTCGGCCTCGACGAGGGCGGCATCAAGTACGAGCGCGGCAAGATCGAGGTCGACGACTGGTACCGCACCAACGTCGACGGCTACTACGCCATCGGCGATGTCGTCCACGGCCCCGCCCTGGCCCATGTCGCCTCCAAGGAGGCCGTCTGCTGCGTCGAGCACATCGTCAAAGGCGACGCCGTCAAGGTCAACTACGCCAACGTCCCCGGCTGCACCTACACCAGCCCCGAGGTGGCCAGCGTGGGCCTCACCGAGAAGAAGGCCGTCGACGCCGGCTACGAAGTCAAGACCGGCAAGTTCTTCTTCAAAGCCAGCGGCAAAGCCACAGCGGCCGGCAACACCGACGGCTTCGTCAAGGTCGTCGCCGACGCCAAGACCGACCTCATCCTCGGCGTCCACATGTGCGGCGACAACGTGACCGAGATGATCGCCGAGGTCGTCGCCGCCCGCGAAGCCGGCCTCACCGTGCGCCAGCTCGCCCAGGCCATCCATCCCCACCCCACCATGAGCGAGGCCGTCATGGAGGCCCTCGAGGCTGTCCACGGCGAAGCCATCCATGGCTGAACCGCCCCCAGCACGCAATCACCGGACTCAATACAACGCTAAACAGATAGAACACCGAATATGTCTATATTCCCATACAAACTTGTCAAAGTCGCCGACGGCCTCCGTGTGTGGGTGCCTAACCACTTCTGCTACACCGACTTCGGTGTCCGCGACAGCAAACTTCAGAACCGCTACGGCCGCCGCTACGTCTGCACGGACACCCCGGGCACCGGCTTCATCGAGCGCGAAAGCGAAAGCCACAGCTACAACGACTTCGTGCGCCGAAACATCTACAGCCAGCGCCGTCGCTACGGCCGCATGCTCCTCGGCCGCGAGCCCAACTACCGCAAGGAAATCAAGCGCACCCGCGCCGCCCTCGACCAGGCCCACGAGCCCATGAAGCGCCGCATCCTTGACAGCTACCTCAACGCCCTCGGCGTCGGCGAAATCGAAGAGCGCATCGAGCGCATCGAGCAGGCCATCAAAAACCGCGTCAAGCAGCACCATCACAACAAGTTCTACGTCAGCGTCCTGAGCCACTACAAGCACAAGGTCCAGCAGCTCGAGGAGGACATGCGTTCCGTCGAGCTCGACGTGAAGGACACCTGCTCCGCCGAGCAGTACGACGCCTGGCTGCGACTCGTCGAAGCCTTCATGAAGGTGGCCTCCTGCCGCCGCATCTGGCACCAGAACGACCACAGCCGTCACCAGTACGAGCAGGTCTTCTTCGACCTCGGCATCTTCGACTTCATCCGCTCCGAGACCTTCCTCCCCATCCTCCGCACCTCCGTCGGCGTCACCTACTACATCCTCCCCACCTGCCTCATCGCCGCGCGCGACAGCGTCGACTTTGACGTCATCCCGCTCAAGGGCCTCGCCATCGTGTGCCAGGAAATGGCCGTCCAGGAGACCATCGAGCTCATCAGCAGCCGCCTCGGCGACGCCGCCAGCATGCTCCGCGTCCCTGCCCTCGACCAGACCTGGTACTTCAACCACGTGCGCCCCATCATGCACTTCGTCGGCGCCTACGACGAGCTGCGCGCACTCCAAGACAGCGAATCATGAGCAAACGTCAGCGCCATACCTACCGGTTCAACCCCCATACGCTGAAGTACGAGAAAGTCTTCGTGTCGCTGCGCGACAAAGTGCGGCGCATCAGCTTCAACGTACTCTTCGGCGTCGTGCTCGGTGTGGTGCTGGTCTTCGTTGGTCTGCAGTTTGTCGAAGCCCCCAAGGAGCGGGCCCTCGAGCGCGAGCTCGCGCAGTACAAGCGCCAGACCCGCCTGCTCGGCGACCGCGTCGAGCGCGCCGAGAAGGTGCTGGAGAACCTCGAGGAGCGCGACGACGCACTCTACCGCACCATCTTCGAGAGCGAGCCCGTCAGTCAGGCCGCCCGCCGCAGCGGCATCGGCGGCGTCGAGCGCTACGCCGAGTTCGACCGCATGCAGAACGGCGAACTCCTGAAAAACACCACCCGCAAGGTCGACGAGCTCACCAAGCGCCTCTACGTCGAGTCCCGCTCGCTCGACGAGCTCTACGACATGGCGCGCAACAAGAGCGCCCGCATGTCGGCCATGCCGGCCATCATGCCCGTCGCCAAGGACCAGTGCCAGGTCGTGAGCGGCTTCGGCCTGCGCCTGCACCCCATCCTCAAATACCGCCGCATGCACTCCGGCATCGACATGACCGCCCGCCAGGGCACACCCGTCTATGCCACCGGCGACGGTGTCGTGCGCGTCGCCGGCCGCAACCCTCAGGGCTATTCTGGCTACGGCATCGTCACCATCATCGACCACGGCTACGGCTTCCTCACACTCTACGCCCACATGCACTCCACCACCGTCCGCCCGGGACAGAAGGTCTCACGCGGACAGCAGATAGGCACCGTCGGCAGCACCGGCATGTCCACCGGCTCCCACCTCCACTACGAGGTCATCCAGAACGGGCGCCCCGTGGACCCAGTCTACTATTTCTACAACGACCTCACGCCCGAGGAGTACGAGGAAGTCCTCGAAATCGCTCGCCGCGAAAACCAGAGCATGGGCTGAGAAACATTAGGAGAACGAACGCTTTGAAAATACTCATCGACGATAATGCGGGTTACTGCTTCGGGGTCGTGAAGGCCATCGGGGCTGCGGAGGCCGAACTGGCCGCCGAGGGCAGCCTCTACTGCCTCGGCGACATCGTCCACAACAGCGCCGAGGTGGAACGCCTCCGCTCGCAGGGCCTCCGCGTCATCGACCACCGCGACCTGGAAGGGCTCCGCGGCCACAAGGTGCTCATCCGCGCCCACGGCGAGCCCCCCGCCACCTATCGCGAAGCCGAGCGCCTGGGCATCCGCCTCATCGACGCCACATGCCCCATCGTGCTCGCCCTCCAGGGCCGCATCAGGCGCGGCTACGTCGAAATGGCAGCCCGCGGCGGACAGATAGTCATCTTCGGACGGCGCGGCCATGCCGAGGTCGTGGGCCTCGTCGGACAGACCGACGGCACCGCCATCGTCGTCAGCAGCCCCGACGAGCTCGACGCCATCGACCCCGCCCGCCCCATCCGACTCTACTCGCAGACCACCAAGAGCCGCGACGACTACCGTCGCCTCATCGCCAACATCCAGGCCCTCGCACCCGTCGACTTCGTGGCCTACGACACCATCTGCAACCGCATGGCCGGCCGCACCGGCGAGCTGGCGGCTTTCGCTCGCTCGGTCGACGTGCTCCTCTTCGTGGCCGGCGCCAACAGCAGCAACGGCCACTACCTTTTCGAGCACTGCCGCGCCGTCCAGCCACGCACCTACCTCATCGGCGGCCCCGCCGAGGTGCGCCCCGAGTGGCTCTCCGGCGCCGCGAGTGTCGGCATCAGCGGCGCCACCTCCACACCAAGATGGCTGATGGAGGAGGTGCGCGACGTGTTAAGTTCTAAGTGTTAAGCTGAAAGACATGACATTGGACAGGCTCATATTGACCAATTTCAAGAACTACGGCGAGGCCGACGTGCAACTCTGCGGCGGCGTGAATTGTTTTGTCGGCAACAACGGGGCCGGCAAGACCAACCTGCTCGATGCCGTCTACTACCTCTCCTTCTGCAAGAGCTACTTCAACCCCGTCGACCAGCAGAACATCCGCTTCGGCGAGGACTACTTCGCCGTCCACGGACACTATGCCGACGACATGGCCAGCTGCATCGTGCGGCGCGGCAAAGGCAAGGAGATGCGCTGGAACAAGAAAGCCTGCAAGACCCTCTCCGAACATATCGGACGCATCCCGCTCGTGATGGTCTCGCCCTCCGACCAGCAGCTGATCACCGCCGGCAGCGAGGTCCGCCGGCGCCTCGTGGACGGCATCATCTCGCAGACCGACCACGCCTACCTCGACCACCTCATCCAGTACTCCAAAGCCCTCGACCAGCGCAACCGCCTCTTGAAGCGCATGTGGGAAGACCGCCTCTGGGACGACGGGATGGTCTCGGTCTGGGACGAGCAGCTCTGCCGCCACGGCGAGCCTCTCTACGAGGGTCGACGCCGCTTCGTGAAGGACTTCGCACCCATCTTTGCCGAATACTACCACTACATCGCCGGGCCCGACGAGCCCTTCGGCATCGACTACCAGAGCGTCGACCAGCCCCTCGCGCTCCAGCTGGCCGAGTGCCGCCAGGCCGACAAGTTCTCGCAGTATACCAATGCCGGCCCGCACAAGGACGACCTCCTCTTCAGCCTTGCACCCGACGCCCCGCTGAAGCGCTTCGGCTCGCAGGGTCAGCAGAAGAGCTTCGCCCTGGCCCTCAAGCTGGCCCAGTTCCAGTACCTCGAGCTGCACTGCGGCCGCAAGCCCATCCTCCTGCTTGACGACATCTTCGACAAGCTGGACATGGAGCGCGTGCAGCACCTGATAGCCCTCGTCGGCAGCGACCGCTTCGGCCAGGTCCTCCTCACCGACACCCAGCCCGGACGCGTGCAGGCCATCTTCGACGACCTCCCACACCTCGAACACAGCCTCTACCATGTCTCCAACGGCTCCGTAACCAACTCTTAACTCTTAACTCATAACTCTTAACTCATAACTCTTAACTGAAAAATGCAGCCTGACCGTCCACTCGACTACTACATCGACCGTCTCTTCCGACAGCTCGACCACGGCGAGTTCGCCACCGAGATGGAGGTCCAGCGCTCCTATCGCTACCTTGTGGGCGACCTCATATATAAACTGACCACCCTGTGCACCTTCCGCAACGGCACCCTCCGGCTGCGCTACGCCGCCGCCGCGCTGCGGTTCGAAATGGTGTCGCGACGCGAGAGCATGAGGCAGCGCCTCAACAAGGAACTCGGCGGCGAGGTGGTGAAAAAGATTGTGGTGCTATGAAACAGTTGTGGCAGGCTCTGATGCTCGTGCGCCGGTGCGACAGGCCGGCCTTCGTGCGCCGCGTGGTCTACGTGGTGCTCCAGAGCGTCTTGCCGCTGCTGAACCTGTATCTGCTGAAGCTGCTCGTCGACGAGGTGGCGCTCGCCGTCGGCTCCGGTGCCGGGCTCTCCTTCGACGCCTCGCGCGTGGGCGCCTGCCTCGCGGCCATGTGCGCCGTTTTCCTGGCCAACCGCGTTGTCGCGGCCCTCAACGCTGTCAACAACGACATCCTCGGACAGCGTCTGGTCGACCACGTCAGCGACCTGCTGCAGCGCCAGTCGGCCCGGCTCGACATGCAGTTCTACGACAACCCCTCCTACCACGACACCTTCCACCGCGCCCAGCAGGAGGCCAACTTCCGCCCCCTGCAGATTCTGAACAACATCATGTCCCTCGGCGGTTCGCTGATCTCTATCGCCGTGGTGGTGGCCATGCTGGTCACCGCTTCGTGGTGGGTCATGGTGGTGATGGTTGTCGCCGTGTTGCCGGGCTTTGCCGTGAGGCTCTACAAGGCTCGCCGCATCTACCGTTTCCGGCGCGAGAACACCCAGCTCTACCGCCGCACGGCCTACTACGGCGCCGTACTCACAGCGCGCGACTTCGCCAAGGAGCTCCGCACCTATCGCCTCACCGACATCTTCCGCGGCCGTTTTGTCGATGTCCGCCGTCGGCTGGTGGGGCGTCTGCTCTCCATCTCGCGACGACTCGGCGCGCTCGATGTGCTCTGCGCCGTCGTCGAAGCCGCGGCTATGTTCGCCGTCGTCGCCCTGCTCATAGCTCAGGCCTACAAGGGCGCCATCACGATTGGTTCGTTCGTGATGCTCTTCGAGGCTTTCCGCCGCGGCCAGGGCTACCTCTCCTCCCTCGTGGGCAGTGTCGCCGGCCTCTACGACAATCGCCTCTTCGTGAGCAACCTCTTCGAATTCCTCGACATGGAGCCTACGGTCGTCGACCCCGACGACCCATTGCCCCTGCCTCAAACCATAGAACGGCTCGAGCTGCACGATGTCACCTTCCGCTATCCAGGCATGGACCGCGACGTGCTGAGCCATTGCAATTTCTGCGCTCGGCGCGGCGAGGTGACACGCCTCGAGGGCGAGAACGGACGGGGCAAGAGCACCATACTCATGTTGCTTTTGCGCCTCTACGACCCGCAGCAGGGCAGCGTCACCATCAACGGCATCGACCTCCGCCGCTTCCGCGTGGCGGACCTCCGCCGCCGCTTCGGGGTCCTCTTCCAAGACTTCGTCCGCTTCCAGTGCACTATGGACGAGAATATAGTCTTCGGCGATGTGGATCGCCGCGATGCCGACACCCGCGTCGCCGCCGCCTTGGCCGGCGCCGACAGGGTCAGGGAGTCGCTGCCTCACCAGGGGGACACCCTCTTGGGCCGTATGTTCGACGGTGGACAGGAACTGAGCATGGGCCAGTGGCAGCGCGTGGCTCTGGCTCGCGCCCTCCAGTCCGACGCGCCCGTACTGCTCCTCGACGAGCCGGCAGCATGGCTCGACGCCGACGGCCGCGAGCACCTCATGCAGTCTATCGACCGCCTGAAACGGGACCGTATCGTGATTCTCGTTACACACGTCGACCTCAAACAAGAACAACATAATTAATCATACAACAAGCAATAAAAGATATGAACTACAATCTTGAAAAGATAGACGCCAAAGAATATGCTGGCGACCTGGTGTTCCTCTATGGCGACGAGGGGGCCGAGCGCTCTCTGCCGCTCAGCCGCAAGGAGCTGGACGTGATGAAAAGCCGCCGCGACAAGGAACGCCATTTTGTAATGGTCTTCGACCGTCTGCCCTACCACCTCTACTTCGTCTCGTTCAACAGCGAAAAGCCTGCCGCCGAGGCGCAGGAGCAGCTCCGCCGCAGCGCCGCCGAGGTGCTGGGCAAGATGAAAGAGTGGCGCCCGGAGTCGGCTGCCGTCACCGCTGTGGGCACCCTGCCCGAAGAGGTGGCTGCCTTCGTGGAGGGCATGACGCTGGCCGACTACAGTTTCGACCGCTACCGTAGCAAGGACGTCTGGCACCTGAAGCGCTTGGATATTGACTCGTTGTTCATCAAACCCGCCGAGCTGGAAGCGGCACAGCGCCTGTGGAACCGCATCTTCTGGTGTCGCGAGTGGGTCAACATGCCGGTCCAGGACCTCAACGCCGCCTCCTTCGCCGACGAGCTGGCCGCCGTGGCCTCCGACCTCGAAGGGGTGACATGCACGGTGATGGACAAGCGGCAGATAGAAAGTCTGCGGATGGGCGGTCTGCTGGCCGTCAACCGCGGCTCGGTCGACGAGCCCCGCTTCGTGGTCCTCGAATACAAAGGCTCGGACGACAAGCCCGTGGCCCTCGTCGGAAAGGGCGTGATGTACGACACCGGCGGCCTCAACATCAAGCCCGAGGACTATATGACGGAGATGAAGAGCGACATGGCCGGCGCCGCCACCATGGCCAGCGTCCTCTTTGCCGCTGCCGACAACCGACTGCCCGTCCACCTGCTCGTCTTCCTCCCACTCACCGACAACCGGCCCGGCTTCAACGCCTATGCCGCCGACGACATACTGACCATGTACGACGGCACCACGGTCGAGGTGGTCAACACCGACGCCGAAGGCCGCCTCATACTGGCCGACGCCATCGCCTACGCCGTCAAGAACTACCAGCCCCGCCTCGTCATCGACGCCGCCACCCTCACCGGCGCCGCCGTCCGTGCCATCGGCACCTTCGGCATCGCCGCCATGCAGACCTCGGCCGACAACGAGCTCTCCATGCTCAAACTGCTCGGCGAACAGGTGGGCGAGCGCATTGTGGAGTTCCCCATGTGGGACGACTATGACGAACTGCTGAAGAGCGAGGTGGCTGACCTGCGCAACTGTGGCACCGTCCCGCAGGCCGGCGCCATCACCGCCGGCAAGTTCCTTGCCCACTTCGCCACCACCCCTTATGTCCACCTTGACATAGCCGGCGTGGCCTTCTTCAGCAAGGCTCAGCACTACTACGGCCCCGGCGCCTCCGGATTCGGCATCCGTCTGCTCTACGCCTTCCTGCAGATGCACGACGTGTTGAACTCATAAAGAATACAAATACATACAATAAAGCAATCACCATAATGGAAAACGAAGAAAAGAAAATAAAGGTGGCTATCACCCAGGGCGACATCAACGGCGTGGGCTACGAAGTCATTCTCAAAACCTTCGGTGACAGCCGCATGTTCGACCAGTGCACCCCGGTCCTGTACGGCTCCACCAAGGTGGCGTCATACCATAAGAAACTCCTCGCCTCGATGCCGCAGGAGATGACCTTCACCGGTATCCGCGACGCCTCCGAGGCCCAGGACCGCAAGTTCAACGTCATAAACCTCACTCAGGACGAGGTGAAGATTGACCTCGGCAAGAGCACCGAGGTGGCTGGCCTGCAGTCGCGCTTGAGCCTCAACCGGGCCTGTGAAGACCTGCGTGCCGGCAAGGTCGACGTGCTGGTCACGGCCCCCATCAACAAGCGCAACATCCAGGCGCCGGACTTCGACTTCCCGGGCCATACCGAGTACCTCTCACACCAGTTCGGCTGCTCCAGCCTGATGCTCATGGTCTGCGACCGCATCCGCATCGGCATCGTCACCAACCACCTGGCCCTGAAGGATGTCCCGGCCGCGCTGACCCACAACCTTCTTTACGACAAGATGATGCTCCTCAACGAGAGCCTCAAGCGCGACTTCGGCATCACGAGGCCCAAGATAGCGGTCCTCGCCCTCGACCCACACGCCGGCGACAATGGTGTCATCGGCGACTTCGACGCCACGGTCATCAAGCCCGTCATCGACGAGGTGCAGCAGAAAGGGGTTCTCGCATACGGTCCCTTCCCGAGCGACGGCTTCTTCGGGAGCTCGGAGTTCAACAAGTTCGACGGGGTGCTGGCCCTCTACCACGACCAGGGCCTCATCCCCTTCAAGCTCATGTCCTTCACCGAAGGCGTGAACTACACCGCCGGCCTTCCCTACGTGCGCACCAGCCCCGCCCACGGCACGGGCTACGACATAGCCGGCAAGGACCGCGCCAGCGAGCAGTCGTTCCGCTCGGCCGTATACCTGGCATGCAACATACTGCGCAACCGCAAAGAGTACGACGAGCTGAACGCCAATCCGCTGCGATGAAAAAGCTGGTTCTTATCGACGGCATGGCGTCCGTCTACCGCGGCTACTATGCCATGAACCGCACGCCACGCGTCAACTCCAAGGGGATGAACACCTCGGCGGTGCTGGGCTTTACCATGTCGCTCTACGACATGCTGCGGTCGCAACGCCCCACCCATATCGGTGTGGCCTTCGACCTGCCCGCCCCAACCTTCCGCCACGAGATGTACGCCGAATACAAGGCCCATCGCGACCCCATGCCCGAAGAGATACAGAGTAATCTGCCCTGGGTGCGCCGCATCATAGAGGCCTTCCGCATCCCTACGCTCACATGCGAGGGCTTCGAGGCCGACGACGTCATAGGCACCCTGAGCCATGCAGCCGAGAAGGCCGGCTTCGACGAGGTGGTCATGGTGACGCCCGACAAGGACTTCGCCCAGCTCGTCACCGAGCGCGTACACCTCTACCGCTACGGCCACGGCCGCAACCCTGACAGCATCATGGGTGTGGACGAGGTGTGCGAGAAGTTCGACGTGCAGTCCTGCTCGCAGGTCATAGACCTGCTGGGCCTCTGGGGCGACGCCGTGGACAACATACCCGGCATACGCGGCGTAGGCGAGAAGACCGCCAAGAAGCTCATAGCACAGTTCGGCTCCATAGAGCAGATGGTGGAGCGTGTCGACGAGATCAAGAACGACAAGCTGCGCGCCATGGTGCGCGACCATGCCGAGGACGCCCTGTTCTCCAAGCAGCTGGCCACCATCCGCCTCGATGCGCCGATAGCCTTCGACGAGGAGGCTCTGAGGCTCGAGCAACCCGACTACCAGCTGCTGCGCGAGGTATGCGACGAGCTGGAGTTCCGCCAGTTCGCCCGCCGTGTCTTCACCGACCTCTCGGTCTCCGACCCCGAGGCGGCACAGCGTTGGAACGCCCTCTCGCCCTCGGCCAGCCAGGAGGCAGCCACCCCTGCCAAGCCTGCGCCGCGCCAGACGGACAGCACCGCCGAACCCACCCTCTTCGACCTCGCCGCCACCACGGCCGACGCGCCGCAGGTGGAACGCCGCCTCCTTACCGCGGACGTGCTGCGGCAGATGGCCGGACGTGACCTCGGCATCGTCATCGACGGCCCTGAGGTGATTCTCTCGACCAGCGCCGACAACGTGTGGGGTGCGCGTGTGTCAGACATCGACCTGGCCCTCCTCCGCTCCCTGATGGCCGACAGCGCCACCACCAAGCTATGCCACGACCTCAAGAGCCTGAAGTATATCCTCGCCGAGGTGGAGTGCGAGATATGCGGTCCGGTCTTCGACGTCCAGCTCGCGCACTACCTGCTCGACGCCGAGATGCGCCACACGATGGACTATATCTGCTCCGGCCTGCTGGGCTTCGTGCCCGCTGGCGCATACGCCGCCGCGGCAGCCCTTTGGCAGCTCTATCCCATCATGGTGGCCCGGCTGCGTGACACGCAGATGGAGCATCTCTACACCGACATCGAGCTGCCGCTGGTCGACGTGCTGATAGGCATGGAGAGCGAGGGTGTGCGCATCGACGTCGACGCCCTGCGCGACTATGCCGCCCGGCTCACCGCCGAGAGCGACGCCGTGGCGGAGCGCATATACGCCCTTGCCGGCCATCGGTTCAACATCGGCTCGCCGCGACAGCTCGGCGAGGTGCTCTACGAGGAGCTCAAAATCACCGACCGTCCGCCGCGTACCGCCACCAAGCAGTACAGCACCGCGGAGGACGTCCTCACGAAGCTTGCCGACCGGCACGCCATAGTGCCCCTTATTCTCGAATACCGCTCGCTGACCAAGCTCGTGGGCACCTACCTCGACTCCTTCCCCAAGCTCCTCTCGCCCGCCGACCACCGTCTGCACACCGTCTATAACCAGACCGTTACCGCCACGGGACGCCTGTCGTCGTCCAACCCCAATCTGCAGAACATACCCATCCGCACCGAGCGCGGCCGCGAGATAAGGCGAGCCTTCGTGGCCCGCGACGCCGAGCACCTGCTGCTCGCCGCCGACTACTCGCAGATAGAGCTCCGCATCATCGCCTCGCTCGCGCACGACGCCCACATGCTCCATGCCTTCAACAGTGGCCTCGACATCCACGCGGCCACCGCTGCCAAGATCTACCACCTGCCGATGGAGGAGGTCACCAAGGACCAGCGCCGCAACGCCAAGAGCGTGAACTTCGGCATCGTGTATGGCATTTCGGCCTTCGGGCTCAGTGAGCAGCTCGGGATACCGCGCAAGGAGGCCGCGGCCCTCATCGAAGAGTACTTCGCCCAGTATCCGGACATACAGGCCTTCATAGAGCAGAGCAAGCAGTTTGCGCGCGAGCACGGCTATGCCCGCACCCTGCTCGGCCGCCGCCGCTACCTTCCCGACATAAACTCCCGCAACGCCGCCGCCCGCTCCTTTGCCGAGCGCAACGCTGTGAACATGCCCATACAGGGTACCTCGGCGGATATGATCAAGCTGGCCATGGTGGCCATTGACCGCCAGCTACGCCAGCGCCGGCTGCGCTCCCGCATGATACTGCAGGTCCACGACGAATTGGTCTTCGACCTGTACAAGCCCGAGGAGGCCGAGGTCCGCGACCTCGTAGTCCGCGAGATGCAGCAGGCCCTGCCGCTCGACGGCCTCACCATCGACGTCGGCATCGACGTCGGCGAGAACTGGCTGCAGGCACACTGACGGTGGGTGAAGAAAACAAGAAAGGCAATACCGACGTTAGTCTGTATTGCCTTTCTTGTTATGCTTTTTTACAGCTTACCTTCTTCTTAAGACATTAAGATTCCGGTTGAGTGCGGTGCTGGTTTCCTGGTAGTACTCCCAGCTGACATCGTTGATGGTGATGGAAAGCTGTCGTGTTGCGCAGTCGCTGATGTTTTGGACGCCGCCATAAGCATAGTCATATAAATAGAGCATTGTGGCGTTGATGGTCATGCTGACGGTATGTGTGCCGAAGTTGTAGCTTGTCACATTCACCGTTGCATTCTTCGACACCCAGTCTCCAATCTGTCCGTCTTGTAACTGTATTACATTTGATTCATAGTATTCTATTTGGCCTCCGCCGTTGAATTCAAGAGTACTCTCGTTAAGGCTAAGGCTGTAGCTGGTGGTGTTTATGTTCTGCAGGTATATAAGGACGGCTGGAAGATTAATTGTGCAGTCGTTGTCGGGCGCTGTAGGGCTTAGATAACCTATAAGTGCGTTATTATATTGTGTTGCGTATAAGAAGTTGAAGGGAACCACGTTGCTCCAGGTGTAATCGCCGAAGGTGACGCTGTTGGAGGGAGTCACCGGGGTGGGAGTGCTGCCGTCTTCCTCGAATATGGCACAGAACTCGGCGTCGCCGGTCACGGTGATGGTGCGGGGGTTCTCGTCAGAGCCGTCTCTCCAATGGCTGAAGTGGTAGCCGTCGTAGGGGACGGCGGCGAGGGTCAGTGTGGCGCCGGCATTAAAGCGGCGCTCGGTGTTGCGGTTGCCGTCCTGGTCTTCGACATAGCCGGCTTCCCACGGGGTGGGCCACCAGTAGACGTAGTAGGTGGCCACGGGAGCGGGCGCCGCCTCGCCGGTGCCGTCGGCATAGTTGAAGTAGATCTGTACGCTCTCGCCGTCCCGGCCCATGGTGGCCACGGTGGGGTAGTTGCCGCTGTAGAGATAGATGATGTTCATCCGGTCGCCTTCGGGGTCTACGATGCTTACGGGGCAGTTCATGCCGTTGGTCCAGCCGGGGATGAGGAGGGCGAGGATGTCGTTGAGCGGGAAGTAGTTCTGGTCGTAGCTCAGGGTGACGCGTTCGCCGTCGGGACTGGTCAGTGCGGTGATGTTGTCGCCCTGCCACTGGAGGCTCATGGTTTCGCCGTCGGCGGTGATGATAGAGGGGCGCCCGGTGGCGTCGTAGCCGATGGTGGCCACTTCCTCGTTGCGAGCCATGATGCTCACAAGCTTGTCCACTACATAGGTGGCGCTCACGGTGGCGCCGGCGGCCTCTTCGTTGCTGTATGCGAAGACGCTGGTCATGCGCGAGCCTTCGTAGGTGGGCTGAGCATAGCCGACCTCGCGCCACTGGCCGCGTTCGTTCTCGAACAGGTTGACGCGGTTCAGGAGCTGGCCGGCCCAGTGCAGTTCGGCTTTAACCTCGGAGATGCCGTCTTCGACCATGGTGATGCAGGTCAGCTGCTTGCCGGAGCCGCTGCCGCCATTAGCGTCGCCGTCAGTGCCGTTGCCGCCGATGGGGCGGTCGTGGTCTTTCTCGCAGGCTACCAAACTAAAGGTAGCCACTGCCATGATGGCAATGAGAATATGTCTAAGGGTTTTAGTCATGGTGTTGTGTTTTTATTGTTTTATAGTTGTTTGATTGGTTTGCGACAATAAGATGAAAAGACACACCTCAAAGGGGTGTTGTCCGAGGTGTGTCTTAGAGAGGGTTAGAAGTTGATGCCCAAGCGGAGGGTGAGGATGGTCGGGGTGATTTTGCCGGCCTTGAAGTTGGGGGGATTGGTACCCTCGACACCGTTGATTTCGGTGTAGGTGGTGCCTTCGGCTTTGGCCATGCCGAGCGAGTAGTAGTCGACGCCGATGGTGTACTTGCTGTTGAGCATCAGGCCTCCGCCGATGCGCCATGCGAAGGTGGTGGCGGTGTTGTATTCGGAGGTGGTGATTTTTTCGTATTGTGTGGTGGTGAAGTAGTCGTTCTCCTCGGCCTTGGTTATCATGCGGATGTTGGCACCGATGGCGACTTCGGCGAAGAGGCCGAGGGCCGGGGTGGCTTCGTAGGTGTAGCCAAGACCGACCATGACGGGGATGTTGATGTACTTAGGGGTGGTGACAGAATACTCGCGGGTGTTGCTCTCGGTGGCATCTACCTGTTCTTCAAAGTAGTCGTCGATGTCGCTGTTGAGGGTGTTGTACATGAGGTCGAGAGAGGCGATGACGCCGAGGCCTTTGACGCTGGCGATGTCGTACTTGAAGTTGCCGCCCAGGGTGACACCGATACCGGCACCGCCTTTCTTGGAGTTGTCGTAGAGACCCCAGTTGAGGTTGCCGGTGCTGAAGTTGGCGGAGGCGTCGGCGAACTTGCCCATGGGGAAGGCGCCGCCGAGGCGCAGGGAGAAGTGGGTCTGGGCCTGAGCGGCTCCGAAGCTCAGTAGGGTGAGCATGGCAATGGCTAATGTTGCTTTTTTCATGTTGTTTGTTGTTTTAAGGTTAATATACTAAATTGTTTTATTATTGTGCTTTTAATACGGGCATGTTGTTGCGTTTCATAGTGCTCTCGGGGAGAGTCTGTATGACAGGGCGTGTGTTGAATGTGGAAGAGGGGGCTGTGGATGAAGAAGTAGTCCAGTCCCAATGATAATTGTTGAGGATGCCACTCAATAAATATGTGTGGTAGTCCATACCATAGCTGTTGTAATATTCTTCCCAGTCAATTATTTCTTCCCTCCAAGTGGCGCTTATAGTGCGATTTGTGAGGTTTATTGCAGTGATGCTTTCTTGATATGTGTGAATGTCGGCGACGTATTTCTTATAAGTCACTCCTGCCTTTATAGTATCGCAATAAGAGTCAACATTGATAATACGGGTTTCGGTTGGAGTGAAAGTGTAATTATTATCTATGTATTCTGCCCAGCTACCGTAGTCGTCATAAGTATAGTTTCCAGTAAAAGACTCCAAGTAGAAGGTTATATAAATATCGGCTCTGAGGTTATTTGTTTTATATGCATCTATAGCAATGTAGTTTTCGTCAGTAAGGTCGTAGAATTTTACGAGGTAAGGCTGCCATGATGATCCGTTGTAATTGATAGTCATGGTTCCATTACCGCTATTGCCGCCACCGTTGTCGCCTACACCATTGCTACCGGAGCCGTCGGAGTAGGTGAAGTAGACGGACATGGTTTCGTTGTCGGTAGTGGCGGTGGCCGAGGTGGGGTAGACGCCGTCGGAGCTCTGGTAGCTGATGGCGACGGTCTGCCCTTCGGGGGTGACGATGGAGGTGGGGCAGTTGAGTTGGACGGGGTTGAGGCCGAAGAGGGAGAAAATCTGGTTGAGGAGTCCGTTGAGGGGGAAGAGGAGGTTGCTGCTGTACTGGAGGGAGACGCGGTCGCCGTAGGACTCGCCGCTGACGATGTTGTTGCCGGCCCAGACGAGAGAGAATGGCTCGTCAAGCTGAGACATGCCGTTCTCGGTGTAGAACATGGCAATGCCGGTGGGGTTGCCCTGCTGGTCGTAGCGGAATTCAATGTAGTCGTCGGGGTGGATGTCGGAGAGAAGTCTGCTGAGACGGCCGTTGTGGTATTCGGTCTGAAGCTCTTGCACTTCGCTCATGTCATTATATGTTATTTCGCTCACGGTGGCGCCGTTGTAGGTAAGGCCGACCGTGCCTTCCAGGACCATGCGTCCAGAACTGCTATTGTAGGACCAGGCGTTAATGCCTTGCAGCATGTTGCCGTTCCATTGCATGTCGGCACGCACTATTTCGTTGCCATTGTTGTCCAGGTAGTCGAAGAGGCTAAAGGATGTGGGGTGGCCGTTTTGCCACTGGAGTGTGGCTTCGTATGCCATCATGCCGTTGCTCTGGTTGTAGACGGTGACGCCAGTGAGTTCCTTTCCGCCGGAGAAGTTCTGTCCGCCGCCGTTGCCGCCGCCGCGGACGTGGTCTTTCTCGCAAGAGGTGAGAAGCAGGAGGCCTGCAAGGATTGTGATTGCCAACAGATGTAATGTCTTTTTCATAGGAGTGAGTATGTTTGAAGGGATTGAATCATGAGAGTTGAGTCGCTGACGGCGCGAAACAACAAGCCGTGCAACATCCGCAGACCGGATGCCGCACGGCTTGAGAAATGGGCACACAGAACTTCGCTCCCTGTCCTATTGGTGTGGGGGGGGGGGTGAAAATCAGTGAGTTACGTATGTGTTGTGTCATGCTTGGCATATTCGTTCGATGGTGCAAAGGTACGAAAAAATCGGCACACTGCAGAAAAAATGTTTTGCTGCGGTGTGCCGATGGGGTTTCGCGCTGAGGGTCAGGCGAATGAGGGGTTACCAGAGGAGGGCGCGTTTCTCGGGTGCGAGCCACATGCCGTCGCCTTCCTTGATGCCGAAGGCGTCGATGAACTCGGTGACCTGGGGCAGGGCGACGTTGACGCGGTTGCGGCCGAGGGAGTGGACGTCCATCTGTGTGAGCTGCAGAGCGGCAGCGGGACGGATGTTGCTGGCCCAGACGGCGGCGTAGGCGAGGAAGAAGCGCTGTTCGGGAGTGAAGCCGTCCATCTGCTCTTTGTTGACCTGTTTCTTGGCCATGGCGTTCTGCATGGCGAGGTAGGAGACGTGGAGGCCGCCGTTGTCGGCGATGTTCTCGCCGAGGGTGAGCTCGCCGTTGCCGTGGATGAGACCGCCGAATTCGGGGTCGTTGAGGGCTATGCAGCTGTCGAAGGCGTCGATGAGGGCGCGCTTGTTGTTGTCGAAGTTCTTGGCGTCTTCTTCGGTCCACCAGTCGTTGAGGTTGCCGTCTTTGTCGTACTGGCGACCCTGGTCGTCGAAGCCGTGGGTGAGTTCGTGTCCGATGACGACGCCGATGGCGCCGTAGTTGGCGGCTTCGTCGGCCTGCATGTTGAAGAAGGGGGGCTGGAGAATGGCAGCGGGGAAGCAGATTTCGTTGGTAGTGGGGTTGTAGTAGGCGTTGACGGTCTGGGGGGTCATCTGCCACTCGTCGCGGTCCATGGGTTTGTTGATTTTGCTGAGCATGTAGGCCATGTCGAATTCGTTGCTGCGGACGACGTTGGCGTAGTAGCTGTCGTCTTTGATTTCGAGGCCGCTATAGTCGCGCCATTTGTTGGGGTAGCCGATTTTGACGTAGATGGTGGAGAGTTTCTCGTGGGCGTTGGCCTTGGTGGCATCGGTCATCCAGGTGGCCATGTCGATACGCTGTCCGAGGGCCTCGATGAGGTTCTGGACGAGGGTTTCCATGCGGCTCTTGGCCTCGGCGGGGAAGTAGCGCTCGACGTAGAGCTGTCCGAGGGCTTCGCCCATGGCGCCTTCGACGGTGGAGGTGACGCGTTTCCAGCGGGGGCGGTTCACCTCGCGGCCGCTGAGGAGCTTGCCGTAGAAGTTGAAGTTGGCCTCGACGAAGTCGTCGCTGAGGTAGGAGGCGGCGGCGCTGATTTCATGCCATGCGAAGTAGGCTTTGAGGACTTCGACGTCGGTGTCTTTCAGGACGCGGTTGACCTCTTCGAAGTATTTGGGCTGAGCGATGTTGAAGCTCTTCATGCCGTCGAGGATGTTCATGGTGGTGAAGTAGCCGCGCCAGTCGATGTCGGGGGCGAGGGTGGCGGCTTCGTCGACGGTGTAGCGGTTGAAGGTGGCCTGGGGGTTGCGGTTTTCGAGGCGTGTGTTCTGGCTCTTGGCGAGGCGTGTCTCGAGGCCCATGACCATCTGTGCGAGCTTGTCGGCGCGGATGCCGCTCAGCTGGTCGTAGCCGGCGAGGGCGAATTCCTTCTGCATGAGCTCGATGTAGCCCTGGCGGATGTTCTTGTTGTTGCCCTCGTCGAGGAGGTAGTAGTCGCGGTCGCCGAGACCGAGGCCGGTCTGGTAGGCCCATGCGATGCACTGTTTGGCATCGTCTTTGTCGGCTTCGCCGAAGACGCCGAAGAGGACGTGGTTGCCGCGGCGGTGCATGCGCAGCAGCTGGTTCCAGACGTCGGAGCGGCTCTTGATGTTGTTGACTTCCTGGAGGAAGGGGGTCAGAGGAGCGGCGCCCTGCTCCTGGAGGCGGGCGCTGTCCATGCCGATGTTGTAGAGGGTGGCGATTTTGTCGGCGATGCTGCCTTTGGCGTTCTCCATGGTGCTCACGGAGTCGATGATGCCGTTGATGTTCTTGAGTGCGTTTTCAGCCAGCACGTCGAAGGCGCCGTAGCGGGAGTGCTCGGCGTCGAGGGGGTTGTTGGCCATCCAGCCGCCGCAGGCGTACTGGTAGAAGTCGTCTTGGAGACGAGCCGTGGTGTCGAAGTTTTCAGGGTCGATGCCCGAGGTGAGCTCGGCTTTCTTCTGACATCCGGTGGCGATTACTGCTGCCATTGTTGCGATTGTTAACAGTTTTTTCTTCATTGTTATTGTTTGTTTGTTGTTTTTCTGTAGTTTGTAACTATTGCGCGTGGGCGTAAGTGATTGCAAAAGTACATATTTTTTTCTATTTGGCGGGGGGAAGTTGAAAATTGGGGGGATGTTTGGTAGACAGTAGGCAGTAGTTAGGGAGTGTTTGGTAGACAGTAGGCAGTAGTTAAGTAGTTAAGCCAAATGTACAAGTATGGGTTATGGGTTGTGGGTTGTGGGTTATGGGTTATTGGTTATGGGTTATGGGGGTGGAGGTGTATTTGCGCATCCAGATGAGTTGTTTGCGGGCGTAGTGCCAGGTGTTGAGTTTGATTTGTGCGACGGCGTGGTCGAGGGAGTCGGTGCCGTCGAGGACGGCGAAGAGTTCGCGGTAGCCGACGGTGTCGAGGGTGTTGAGGTGGCGGAAGGGGAGGAGGCTTTCGACTTCGTGGAGGAGGCCCTGGGCCATCATGTCGTCGACGCGGCGGTCGATGCGTGAGCGCAGCTGGTCGGGCGGGAGTGAGAGGGTGCGGACTTCGACGTCGAAGGGGCGCGGCTGAGGGGCAGGCTGGTCGGCAAGGACGGCGCTGTAGGGGCGTCCGGCGGTGAGGCAGACTTCGAGGGCGCGCTGGAGGCGGACGGGGTTGCGGAGGTCGACGCGGAGGTAGTAGTCGGGGTCGAGTGTGTGGAGGAGGGAGCGTTTCTCGTCGAGTGGCATCTGCTGGAGGTGTGCGCGGAGGTCGGCCGGCGGGTCTGGCAGACGGGCGGGAGTGCGGAGGAGGGCGTCGATGTAGAGGCCGCTGCCGCCACAGGCGAGCAGGGTGTCGTGGGAGGCGAAGAGGCTCTCGGCCAGGCGTAGGGCGTCGGCGGAGTAGTCGTAGATGTTGTAGGGCTCGGTGACGGAGCGGCAGGCTATGAAGTGGTGTGGTGCGGCGAGGAGCTCGTCGTCGGAGGGTCGCGCGACGCCGATGCGCATTTCGCGGTAGAACTGCCGCGAGTCGCAGCTGAGGATTTCGGTGCCGAGCTGTCGCGCGAGGGCCACGGCGGCGGCTGTCTTGCCCACGGCCGTGGGGCCGGCTATGACGATGAGCTTTTTCACTGTTCGGCAGGGGTGCGGGGAGGGGCGGGGCTTATGCGGGGTTGAGGACCTTGTCGAACTCGTCCCAGAATTCGGGGAAGGACTTGTCGACGACCTCCGGGTGTTCGATGACGAGGTCTGGGAAGCGGAGCCGGAGTGGAGCGAAGGCCATGGCGATGCGGTGGTCGCCGTAGGTCTGGACGGGCTCTTTGGGGTTGAGGGGAGAGGGGAGGATGTGCAGTTCGTCGCCGGAGGCGTTGATTTTGCCGCCCATGCGCCGCAGTTCGTTGCTGATGGCCATCATGCGGTCGCTTTCCTTGAGGGCTATGTTGCTGACGCCTTTGAGGATGGTGCGTATGCCGACTGCGGCGGCTGCAACGGCGAAGGTGGGCACGAGGTCGGGGCAGTCGAGGCAGTTGAACTGGGCGGTGCGAGCCATGACGCCGCCGCCTGGAGGGTGATGCTGCGGCTGGAGGCGCGGTAGGGTGAGCGGACCTCGGTGCTCTGGACGCCGAGCTGCCGGAAGAAGGCGTCGGCGGCTGAGTCGCCCTGGCAGGTGTCGAGCTGGAGGCCGAGGAGCCGGAGCCGTAGGTCGGGTCGTAGGAGGGCCATGGTGTAGAAGTAGGAGGCGGAGCTCCAGTCGCGCTCGATGGTGACGGAGGCGGCCGTGGGCTTGCCGGCCAGAGGCTGGACGTAGTAGGTGCGCCCGTTGGATGAGCGCCGCACTTCGATGCCGGCCTGACGGAGAGCGTCGCAGGTCATCTCGATGTAGGGCCGGGATGTGGGGCGCTGGGTCATGGTCAGCGAGATGCCTTCGGGGAGGCGAGGCGCCACGAGGAGCAGTGCGCTCACGAACTGGCTGCTGAGGAGCGGGTCGACGGAGACGGTGCGTTTGGAGGGTATGCCGCCCTGGATGTGGACGGGGAGGAAGCCCTCGACGTCAGTGCATTCGATGCGGAGTCCCATCTGGCGGAGTGCCTCGATGATGGGCGCCATGGGGCGCTGACGCAGGCGAGCGTCGCCGGTGAGGACGTGGTGGCCGGGGGTGATGGCCAGGAGGGGCATGAGGAAGCGTGCCACGGAGCCGGCGTTGTCGCAGTAGTAGGTGTCGGACGTGCCTTCGTCGAGCTGTGTGAGCAGCTTGCGGAGGAGGCGTGTGTCGGCCGATGTGGAGAGCTTGGTGATGCGGAAGCGGCTGCCGGTGATATGGTTAATCATCAGCCATCGGTTGCTCATGCTTTTCGAGGCTGGGAGGTTGATGCGTATGTCGTTGGTGTTCATAATCTATTCACTGATGTTATACTCCTTCAGCTTGCGGTAGAGTGTGCGTTCGGAGATGTGGAGCTCGGCTGCGGCGAGCTTGCGGTTGCCGTTGTTGCGTTCGAGGGCTTTGGTGATGGCGTTGCGTTCGCGCTCTTCGAGGGCAATGGCGTCGTCCTCGATGATTTCGGGAGTGAGGAAGTCGTCGTCGTGGCTGTGGACGACGGGCAGGTGAGGAGTGGCCTGGGGGTGGTCGGCTGGGATGGCCCACTGGGCGCCGCTCTGGCCGAGCTGCTGGACGGCCTGGCGGAGGTCGTTGATTTCCTGTCGCATTTCGTTGATCATCTGACCCATGGAGAGTGCTTTGAGGAGGAGTTCGCGGTCGGTGATGGTGGAGGCGGCGGTGTTGCCGGAGTCGGGGTTGACGACGGCGGGCATGCGCTCGGAGGGGACGTAGGAGAGGTAGTTCTGGAGGATGGCGGGGGTGATGGTGCGTTCGGTTTCGACGACGGCGATCTGCTCGGTGATGTTCTTCAGTTCGCGGACGTTGCCGTACCAGGGGTAGTCCATCATGATGCGCTTGGCGTCGTCGGTGAGGACGATGGGCGGCATGTGGTACTTCTCGGCGACGTCGGACGAGAATTTGCGGAAGAGCATGGGGATGTCGTCCTTGCGTTCGCGGAGGGGTGGGAGGTAGATGGAAATCTGGTTGAGGCGGTAGTAGAGGTCTTCGCGGAAGCGGCCGGAGCGGACGGCTTCGACGATGTCGACGTTGGTGGCGGCGACTACGCGGACGTTGACTTTGAGGGGTGAGGAGCTGCCGACGGGGATGATTTCGCCGTTTTCGAGAACGCGTAGCAGTTTGACCTGCATGGCGAGTGGCAGTTCGCCGATTTCGTCGAGGAAGATGGTGCCGCCGTCGGCCTCTTCGAAGTAGCCTTTTCGGGTGCGGTCGGCGCCGGTGAAGGCGCCTTTGACGTGGCCGAAGAGTTCGCTTTCGATGGTGCCTTCGGGGATGGCGCCGCAGTTGACGGAGATGAGTCCGCGGCCCTGTCGGACGTGTTTGCGGAGGCTGTTTTCGTGGATGATGCGCGAGAAGACGTCTTTGCCGACGCCGCTCTCGCCGGTGATGAGGATGGAGAGGTCGGTGGCGGCGACCTGGATGGCCTTGTTGAGGGCCAGGAGGAGACGCGGGTCGTTGCCTATGATGTCGTAGCGTTGTTTGAGGGTCTGAATGTCCATGTCAGTTATATTTAGGTGTGATGACCAGCCCGAGGGCTTTTCCGAGTTGGCGCTGTATGTCGGTGTACTGCTGGATTTGGAGGAGGATGTCGGTCTGGCGGTCGGGGTCGGCGTCGCGGAGCTGCTCGCGGAGGTCGACGATGGTCTGTGCGATGCGGTGGCTCTTGAAGATGTTGATGCTGTCGGAGACGTCCTGCAGCAGGTTGTCGGTGAGTTTAGGTGGGTAGATTTCTTTTTTGCGCCAGGAGTCTTCGCAGAGGGTGTAGGTGTCCATCATGAGTGTGGCGGCGAAGGTGCGGAGCTGCTCGTCGTCGCTTTCGATGAAGCGTGAGGCGTCGATGTGGCCGGAGAGGTCGACCATGAGGGAGCACTGTTCGAAGAGGCGCTGGCAGAGGGGGTGGGAGAGGGTGAGCTGCTCGTTGCGCAGTTCGCTGACGATGACCTGGGCCACGGTGTAGGAGGTCTCCTCGACGCTTCCGTCGGGTGCGGCGAAGGTCTGGTGGAGGGGTTCGTTGCCGTAGTTGAGCAGGAGCTGGACGAGGTGTCGTTCCACCTCGGGCGGTGCGACGAGTGCCGGGTGAGGAGCCGAGGGTACGGCCTCGGGGGAGGGGGTGGGGGGCAGCGGGGCTGCGGCGGGGTCGGAGTCGGCGGAAGGGTGGGGCTCGCGGGCTTCGGCGCGTTTGGCGTCGTCGTAGGCTTTCTGGCGGGCCTGGACGATGGCTTTGGAGACGGCGTTGTTGAGTGTTTCTTCGTTGATGTGCAGGAGGTGGGAGCACTGGCGAATGTATTCGGCCCGTTCGAGGAGGTCGGTCACGAGGGCGATGGAGTGGGCGGTGTCGGTGACGAGCTCGGCGCGGCGGATGGGGTCGTTCTTGACGCCGTCGAGGAGCACGCGTGTTTTGAAGAGTATGAAGTTGTCCTCGTGGGAGGCGAGGTAGTCCTGGAGGGCTGTGGAGCCGTATTTTTGTGCGTAGCTGTCGGGGTCTTCGCCGTCGGGGAAGAGGACGAGCCGGACGTGCATGCCCTCGGCGAAGAGGAGGTCGACGGCGCGGAGAGCGGCCTTGATGCCGGCGGAGTCGCCGTCGTAGAGGACGGTGACGTTGGGAGTGTAGCGCTTGATGAGTCGTATCTGCTCGACGGTGAGGGATGTGCCGCAGGAGGCGACAGTGTTTTCGACGCCGGACTGGTGCATGGAGATGACGTCGATGTTGCCCTCGACGAGGTAGCATTTGCCGGCTTTGGCGATGGCGGAGCGAGCCTGGAAGAGGCCGTAGAGGATGCGGCTTTTGTTGTAGATGTCGGAGTCGGGGGAGTTGACGTATTTGGCGGCCTGCTTTTCGGAGGACAGGACGCGGCCGCTGAATCCGAGGACGCGGCCGGAGATGCTGTAGATGGGGAACATGACGCGTCCGCGGAAGCGGTCGTAGTGTCGGCGGTGGGAGGGGGGGGATTGGTTGGACTTGTCGGACTTTTCGGACTTGTCGGACTTGTCGGACGGGGCGGACTTGTCGGACGGGGCGGACGGGGTGGACGGGGCGGACTTGTCGGACTTGTCGGAGGGGGAGGGGTCTTTGAAGATGGTGAGGCCTGTTTTTTCGAGCACGGTCTCGCTGTAGCCGTTTTTGAGGGCGTGGTCGGTGAAGGCGCTCCACTGGTCGAGGCAGAAACCGAGGCCGAAGCGGCGGATGGTGTCGTCGCTGAGGCCGCGGCCGTGGAAGTAGCTGAGGCCGACGGCGCGGCCCATCTCGTCGTTCCAGAGGAGGTCGGCGAAGTATTTCTGTGCGAACTCGGAGACGTGGAAGAGGCCGTCGCGCTCGGTCTGGCGCTCGCGTTGCTCGTCGGAGAGTTCCTCTTCCTTGATGTCGATGTTGTATTTGTCGGCCAGCCAGTGGAGAGCTTCGGGGTAGGTGTAGTGCTCGTGCTTCATGAGGAACTTGACGACGTCGCCGGCTTCGCCGCAGCCGAAGCACTTGTAGATGCCTTTTGACGGCGAGACATAGAAGGAGGGTGTCTTCTCGTTGTGGAAGGGGCAGCAGCCTATGTGGTTGGCGCCGCGCTTCTTGAGAGAGACGAAGTCACCGACGACCTCCTCGATGCGGGCGGCGTCCATGATGCGCTGTATGGTCTCGTGGTCAATCATCTGTACACACTTTTTGCGGTGCAAAGTTACACATTTTTCCCGATATGGGGACAAAGATATTGCAAGATGTTGTGCTACGGCTTGGTACGATGGCGGGGGGAGGGGGAGGTGGGGAGGTGAAAGGTGAGAGGTGAAAGGTGAAAGGTGAGAGGTGAAAGGTGAAAGGTG
>CAMVAA010000013.1 GCA_947165345.1 uncultured Bacteroidales bacterium | reverse complement strand
TCAATATGAATGATTATAACATACTGAAAATAAAAGACTAATAAAAACGAAATATGAAGAAGAAGTTTTTATTCTTTGGAGCGATTTTTGTGTTTTTCGGCATTTGTGCCCGTGCTCAGGTGTACGACATGTATTATCAGGGCTTCGAAAGCAGTGATGCGGCGAACTATACCACATCGCCGACCGGGAACACAACAATAGCGACAGACCTGGTGAAGAGCGGAAGTGGGGCGATAAAGATGCAGCAGTCCACGACGAGCGATGTGGAGTTCGTGACAGATATGCTGGACTTTACGCAGTATCCGAGTGCCAACTACATCAAACTCGAGTTTGATCACATTAGCAACATCGCCAGATGGTCAGGTAATTACGACGTATGTCAAATCCAATATAAGCTTGAAAGCGATGCCACATGGACTAAGGTGACGGAGACTCAGTATAACCTCCTCAACGAGTATTCCCGTGACTTTATCACCACAAAGGGTTTCAGCCGCGCCAGCTACACTGAATGGAGCCGTGCTACCTTGGATGCAGACTGCTGGAAAAGCGAACGTTTCGACTTCGAGACCCTCTTTCAAGGTACTGCCACACAAGATCGTAAGGTGCAGTTTAAGTTCGTTATACGCCGTCGCTCCGATGGCAACACTCCAGTCGCCACTCAGGCGTGGTGGATCGACAACATCCGCATCTCGGCTAGTCCGAACGAGATGGTGGATCCCATTATCTCAATGGTTTGCTATCCTGATGGTGGCAGTCATCCCAGCAGTCGTGGTGCGCGCGTGGAACTCGATGCTAGAACCAGTGTCGCGCAGGGTATCTGCAGCGATTCGGTCTACATCGTCTACACCGTTGGCTGCGACAGTACTCCAATCCGTGCCACAATGACTCCGATGGGCACAGTGACCGACCATGCCAACAAAACATGGCGTCGTTTTGGCTTCCGCATCCCCTTCTATGGCTATGACACTACGATGCGCTTCTATTGCGTTGTGATGGATTCTACGACCAACTTTAACAAGATTACATATCCTCAGGCGGCCAACTCATGGGTAGAATACCACTGTGTTCGCGGTGTGGAACAGCCGGGTATCCAGACAACGGGCTTCGTCGGAACAAGCAACTACGAGTGGGTTCCGTTCCCGAAATATGCTGACAACATGAGTGAGTGGGTCTTCGACTCTGCCCTCATGGCCCAAGCAGGGTACGGCCCGGGCGCCATCACCGACTTGAGGTTCACTGTTGGCACACGCTCTACCCAAGCCCAGACGCGCCCTGAGTTCCAGTTCCGCATGAGGAATATGCCAGCTAGCTATGTGGCACAGTCTGTTGGTACTGATATTCCATGGACAAGTGGATACATGCATGTCGTCTACGATAGCACGTTGGTGCTCCCGCAAATGGAAGCAGGAACGGAGTTCACCATACACTTGGCTGATACATTCTACTACGCTGGCGGCGACCTCGTGATGCAGACTATCTACAACGGAGGGGCCACCGATCCCGTTGCCACCAGCATCAAGATGATTCCCGCCCCAACAGGTAAGCAAACGAAGGAGTACAACGGTAAGGCTGGTGCTATGAACGACAACCCATACACCAATTCCAGCAACGACTTTACCAATGCACATTCGTGGCTCCCTCGTCGCCCGGCCATCGTGATGACACAACACGCCAACAAGCCGCTGATATACGATATGGGTGTCAGTCATGTAATCTTCCCCAGCTATGAAACCCCTGTCATAGATCAGCCGTCGCATCTCGACATCATGCTAAACAACTATGGCGTGTCAACTATAAACGCCGTGAGGATTAGTTACAGCATTGACGACAGCATCAGTGGCCACTTTGAATGGAACGGCAGTCTGGCAAGCGGCGATTCGGTATCCGTCACTATCAACAGCAACTTGACTCTACCTGCAGGTTTCCACTTTGTTAGGACATGGGTGGAGGATACCCTGACGGTATCGGGGACTCTTTATCGCGACCATGAACCGTACAACGACTCCAGCTACGAGGAGTTCATTGTCTGTGATGGAAGTCTTGCCGGTGTGCGCCAGATTGGAGGTGAGAATGCCGACTACAACACCATCGAGGAACTGCTCTTCTCCTTGAGCCGCTGCGGTGTAGGCGACTCTCTGGTGGTTAAACTCAGTCCCGGTTCCTACCCACCGTTCACATTGCCCGAGATAAATGGGCATTCGGCAGAGAATTACATTGTCTTCGAGTCGCTCGATCCGGAAAACGAAGCAGTACTGTATGCCGACGCCACTACGAACGCTAGTTATATAGTGGACCTCTCCGGTGCTGGCAATATTCGTTTCCGTAACGTTACCTTTGTCCGCCGCGGTGGTCTGCTGACGGGTATGGTGAACATTGGTATTGCAAGCGACAGCTGTCGCTTTGAAGGATGTCTGTTTGTGGACAGTGTCATCAACCCATCCGCCTCCGAGCGTATCCCGTCGCTGCTTAATACCAACTTTGCCGACCACATTGTCGTTGAGGGATGTACGTTTGTTGGAGGCACCATCGGTCTAAGCATTCAGGGCGAGGCTGTGACGGTCCATAGTGAAGGCAATTCCGTGGTAGCTAATACATTCCGCGATCAGTACAATACAGCCCTGTACGTTCAAAACCAGACCGATGTTGTCATCGAGGGCAACGAGATGTACGATGTGATGTCCAACCAGAGCAATATCCTGCAAGTTCTCGAGTGCAGCGGGACAGTGCGCGTTGTGGCGAATAAGATATATACATCGCATGGTGCCGGTGCCATCGGTGCAAGCAACCTGCATGGCACGGAGGACAACCACGTCATTATAGCCAACAACATGATTGAGTGCCGCGACGACGGTAGTTCTAACCAGCTTATGTCCCCCTTCGGTGTGGTTAGCGCAGAGTGGGCTGATGTGGTATACAACACGGTGAGTTTGACAGCTCCCACGCGCAGTAATGTGGCCGCGGCCACCATTGGCGGCGCTGGTGGCGTGGTGATAAGCAACAGCCGTTTCATGAACAATATCGTGGCCTGCTATGACGTGACCAACTACGCGCTGAGTTATGTGCCGGGAACGCAAACATCTAATGTTGTGAGCAACAACGTGTACTATACCGCTGGCAACTCACTCAACCGACGCCAGGGTGTGGCATACAACACTATCGAGTCCTGGCGTGAAGCCGTCGAGGAAGATTCCACTTCGGTGGTGGCCGATCCCGGATTCCTCCGTGGTTGGAAGATAGACCTTAGAACCTATAACCGGCAGATAAAAGGTGTTGGTGCACCGATAAGTGGTGTAGATGAGGATATCTATGGCACCGACCGTAACGACACGGCTACGTGTCCTGGCGCCTTCGAGTTCGAAGCCTTGTTCTACGATTTCGCAGTTGAGGCGCTAGTCAACCCTCTTCCCTCTGTGTGCGGCATGCCAGACACTGTCGAGATGGTGGTCTTGGTTCGCAACCGCGGTATACATTCGCTGCCCAACACAACAGACGTACCTCTCAAGTTGGTATATCGTATCGGCAATTCTGAACTCGACACGGTAACGGTTGCCACCACAATACCTGCCGAAGACACGGTGAGCGTCGCCACAGGTGTGAAACTCCATCTGCCGGCCAACGGTCTTCTTGACTCGGTATACAACTTTGACATCTGGAGTGTGTTCGCCTCCGATCCCAACCAAACCAACGATACCAATCACTTCGTGGTCTACAGCCGCTACGAGGCTGGAGCTCCGGATAGTGTGATTTACCCTATCAGCTATATGGATTCGGCTACCGTAACGGTCACAGAAGGTGTCGACCAGTGGAGCGTGTATGGCAATGATGCGGCTCCGAAAGCGCCGTCCAATGTCTATTGGTACTACAACAGCGATGATTCGGAACCGTTCCATGTGGGACCTACTCTCACCACGACTACACTCCGTAACGACACGGTCTTCTATGTCAAGCAACACCGCGAACTCCCAATTGTGCGTATAACTCAGGTGATGATAAAAGGGTCCAATGCCACGGGTGTGACACCTTCTCCGGATTGGATGGGCGGCAACACGCAGGTGGCTGTCCAGCTCACCAACATCGGTGACGATACCGCTTATATGCTGGGCGATACACTGCGTTCGGTCTCCACGGCTACCAGCGCCAATAACAAGATCGCCAAGTTTGGCGATATTCGGCTCGCTCCAGGACAGTCAATTGTGGTGCAGTTCAACTCTGGTACTTCCAATGAGCATACGGTCTACACTGGCAATAATACACGTATCACGCCGGCCATTACGTCCAATGTCGGCTTTGTATATCGTCACGACGGTGTCACAGTCGATGCTGTTCCATTCAATGACCTGGTCACAGCTAACAACTGGACAAACCAGTCTGTACCAGCCTATGTGTGGAGTGGTTCTGGAATCTCGGTGGCCTCTACGACGTGTGGAGGTGTTGTGCGTACGGCGTTCAACGGCGAAGCCGACGACTGGCTGCAAGTATCTGACGACAACCCCTTGTTCATGAATACTATCAACCCCGCTTGGATACGCTACGAAGACAATGGATGTCCTGGTGAGGTTGGAGTTGTCATGGTTACCATTTCCAACGCTCCCACTGCCGATGTCGATGTGTCAATGTATGGCGAAATGCCTCAGGGATGCCGTCTTGGGCAGGAGCCTGTGACCGTGCGTGTTAGAAACTACGGCAGCGAGGCAATTTCCGGTTTGCAGCTTAACTATACGCTCGGTGGAGTTGATACGGTCCGCGAAACCCTATCTGTCGACATGCCGGCGTCCGGCGATAGCATCTACACCTTCCTGCAACCGGTCAATCTGTCCTTCGACCGTGACTCCACGGTTACGCTCTTGGTTTGGGCAACGCCAATAGCACAGGATCCATATTCCAGTAACGACACCGCATCGGTCAGCATACTCTCACTCTATACTTCGGTAGCACCAGCATACGCCGACAGCATAACGGCTGACTATGGCACCTCTACGACCTTGACTATGGCGCCTGTTCCCAACCACATACCTGTGTGGTACGACTATGACCTTAACCCGGTGGACACAGGTTCCACTTTTACCACTGATGTACTTTATTACGAAGCTTCACTCGGTGTCAGTTATATTGTCACCACGCCCAACAACGTATCTGTTGGAGACGAGAGCAAACTCAACCAAAAGACTAACTACCCTTCACCCTACCAACCCAATAACAAGAATGCCAAGCAGCAGTATATTTACACTGCTGCCGAGTTGCAGGCTCAGGGTATGGATGCAGGTTATATAAGTGCTGTCGGCTTCTATCTCGACAGTATATATTCGGCTGTAACATCTGTCTCCGGACACAGAGATACAACTCATAAGGACACCCTGCTATTCAAACACTATGCAATATCCATCGGTTATTCTGACGCTCCCACATTTGCTAATAAGTACGCATGGAAAACCCCGGATGTATACTTCGAGAGCGACTCTATGCTTCTGCTTCGTAATCAGTCACACGGCTGGGTCATGCACCAACTTGATAACAGCTTCTACTGGGATGGTGTCTCCGACATTGTGGTGCAGGTGGCATACAGTCTGCCCGCCAAGTACTCTAGTGGCCTTACCACTCGTTATTCGTCGGTATCTAACACGGCTCTCTACAAGGGTGACGACAATGATACCCTCATTTCCGAGTTTACGGGACAGGGTACGTTGAGCAGTAACCGCCCCAACATCATGCTTGCTTGCGATATTCTCGGATGTAATGGTCCCGTCAAACTAATTAAGATTGGCTTGGTTGGTGTCCCGGCAGCCGATGCCAGTATTTCGTGGTCTGCCGGATATGACACTGTGAGCTATGTCTCCAATGTCAATGTCACCCCAAAAGTCTCTGTCCGTAACCTTGGTAGCAACGACATCGATACTGTGAGTTTGCATTATTTCATCGACGGAGATACGGTTGCTGAAACAACGGTTCATAGTGTCGACATAGCCTCTGCACAGGATACCATACTCACGCTTTTCAGCCGACCGCTTGCACCCGGCCGCCACACCATTATTGCCGTTGTCGAAGTCAAGAATGACACTATCAGCAGCAACGACACCATAATGGGCGTTGTTACTATTCGTTTCAGTGGCGGTGCATACACCATCTGTGCAGATTCCACAAATACATTGGCCGACTTCCACTCATTCAAATCGGCAGTAGATACCCTTAACGCGGTTGGTATTGTCGGTCCTGTGGTCTTTAATGTGGACTCTGGAGTATACAACGAAACAGTGTGGCTCGACAATGTTTATGGTACTGGTACATATAGCATCAAGTTTATTGGTGCGTCTGATACTGTGGCCGCACGTCTTGTGGGCAATACCAGTTCAAGCGACAACTATGTCTTCCGTATGACCGGTCTTTCTGGTGTGACACTGCAGAACATCGGTATCGAGGCACGTCCTGTCTTGACCACGGTCAAGGACGCCAATGCCTTGGTTATCGACAGTTGCTCCGACATTACCGTCGACAAATGCGAAATTAGGGTAAAAGGTACTATATATAATGTAAACGCGTCATGCTTGGTTATCAATGGAGGTTGCTCCAACCTCACTTTGACTAACAACGTCCTCGATAGCGGCTATTGTTCCATCAAGACTACACTCTCCGACAACCGCTATGAGAACATACTGATCAATAACAATACAATAACCAACTTCCAAAGCACAGGTATCGACCTCAACGGTGTTTCTATATTGACCGTAAACGGCAACTATATACGCACCGGTGCTAGCGATAACTCTCGCGGTATGTTGGGTATCTTCTTAACAAATGTTGACAGCACTATCTCCATCCAGAAGAACCGAGTCTACCTCCTCGACAACTTCACAGGTTCAAAACGTGGTATACACCTCGACAATGTGACAGGTTCTAATCTGAACTGGGCTGTTGTGGCTAACAACATGGTCAGTACTAATGGCAATGGTGCCGCAGGTCTCACCACCAAGAACCCAGCCGGTATATATGTCGACGGTAACAGCCAATACTTGAATATTATATTCAATTCAGTACGTGTAAATGCAGGAACGACACAGAACGACACTCGTGCGTTCTATGCTGGTGCGGCTACTCGCAACCTGCAGGTTATTAACAACATTTTTGCGAACCTCAGTCAGTCGCATGCCTACTATGTGTCTAACGCATCCAGCGTCACTACTTCTGACTATAATGGTTATTACACCAATGGCAACACTTTGGCTTTCTGGGGCGCTGCACGTAGCAATCTCGCCAACCTCCAGTCTGCCAACCATAAGGATGAGAACTCCGTCCAGGACGAGCCTTACTTCACGGCTGTCGACGACCTGCACCTGCTCATGACCAACTTCTGTGCCCGTGCGCAGTACAGCAATGACATCATAGACGATATCGACGGTAAGATACGTCCTTATATTCCTACTCCAACGATCGGTGCTCACGAGATGGATCGTTCGACGCACAACATGACGGTCCTGCGCATTACGGAACCGATCATGCCGACCAATCCGAGCAACCCGCCCAACATCGAGGGTGACCCCGTTCGAGTCAAGGCTACCTTCTATAACAACGGTAGTGTCACCGAGGATAATGTTTCGTGGTATGCTTATATTGAGGGTCATGAGGTCGAAACACGTTCCGTAACCCGTAACATCGGACCCTTCACATCCAACCAGATGAAGACAGATACCGTGTCTATCCCCACTGTTTTTGGCCTTATCGACAGCCAGTTGGTTCGTGTGGTACTTGTGTGTGACGGTGACGAAGACAGCACCGACAACACCATGACCACCGATGTCTATTTGGCACCCGCCTTCGACCTTGAAGCGGTTAACGTCAGGTCCAGCAAGTCGGGCTGCAATGCAAAGGATGCTGTCATCTCCATCACGGTCAAGAACGTCGGCTTCAAGCGTATGCCACCAAATACGGTCATAAGCATCGGATATGATGCACAAGCTTACTATCCCAACTATAACGCCAGTCGTCCGGATTCCAATAAGCTTGATATACCGACTATGCCGCAAGGTGTCAGCGAAAGTTACACGCTCACTCAATGGCTCAACAAGCAGGCCAGTCTTACCATTGACTTCAACACCCCCGCTAACATCTACCCGACAGATACTTCGCTCAATATTAAGGTGCGCCTCACCGGATGGGTCAACTACGAATATGACATAACCAATACCAACGACCATACCGGCGCGTCTACCAATTCCTCGCCGCTAATTGATTCGTGGTATTCTCCCCGTCCTCCTCAGGGCAACGATGTCACATTCCCCTATGGTACATGGGGTGTAGTCACCGCTTCTCAAGTCAACGAGCGTCCTATCTCTTGGTTCCGCGACAGCACGCATACTGCATTCTACTCCACTTCCGGAGCCAACGCGTATGCCAAGTCGTGCAACTGGACAACCACTCCTATCTACTACCACGACTCTACCTACTACCTGCAGTGCAAGAGCGACAAGGGATGCGCCAGTTATTTCTCGCCTGTCACCGTCCATGTGGGCAACCGTGTCCAGCACGATGTTGCCTGCGAGGCTGTGCTGGCTCCCCTCGGTGGCCGTGTGTATATGGAGAATGACACCGTGCGTGTTCGTATCGCCAACTACGGCACACAGAGCAAGAGCAATATTCCTATTACCTTCCAGCTCCGCAAGGGTAACGGTACCAACCCGCTTCAGACTGTCACCGAGACCTGCACTGCCAACATAGGACCGGGTCAGACCTACGTTTATACCTTCAATACTCTTGTCCAGTTTGCTTCTGCTACAACTGGCGGCAACTACCAGTTGCGTGTATGGACTGACCTCTCCAACGACCAGGTTCGCCGCAACGACACCATCCGTACCAAGAACCAACTCCGTCCGGCGGCAGCCAACAATACCGATCTCGACTACGACTTCAGGGCCCTTGCTGAGTCCACCTATCCCTCGCGTACAAACAAGGCATCCGATACTGTCGACATCATACGCTTTGCATTCAATGAGATTGATATTGACCTTCCGCCGCTCGGCCGTTCGTATACCAACTTTGGAGCTTTTGCTAATCCTGAGGTGCCTGTACTGCATGTCACGCGTGGTATGAAAGACACGGCCTATATCACAATTACCCGTCCGTCTAACCCCAACGCCGTGGAACGTGGCAAAGTCGCTGTGTATATCGACTTTAATCGTAACGGCAACTTCAACGACTCTGGTGAGTGTGTTATACCGGCCACCAACCTATATAACAACACTGTCTTTGCACAGGAAATCACAATTTCCCCCAATGCCTCGCAGGGCTACATGCGCATGTGTGTCTCTGCCACACCAAACTTGGGTAATCCCACACCCACCATCGACGGACAAGCCGGACACATGCTGAACTTCCTTCTCTTCGTCGATGAGCAGGGTCCGACTAAAGACCTCTCATTTACGCAGATTATCGAGCCTCGCAACTACCTGATTAAGGATAACCAAGCGCGTACCATTAAGTTCCGTATGGCCAACCGTGGCCGTCAGGCTATCACTGCCGCCGAAATCTTCTACGAGTTTGCGGCTGAGGACCCTGACTCCACGGTCAGCGGAAGTTTCCAGTGGACCGGCAACTTGGCTCCAGGCACAGCCGAGAATGTCAGCCTCCCCGAACATGCCTTCTGCCTCGGAACCACCCAGGTCCGCATTTGGCACTCGCTCGAGGGCGACGTCGTGGAAGGCAACAACAGCCTCACCTACGAGTACCATCGCTTCCATACCATCACCCTGACCATGGAAGACGATTTTGACTCGCTTAACTATTGGTATGCTCCGGCTGGCTACAATGCCTACACTCGCAATTACTGGTCCTGTGGTGTGCCGAGCAAGACCAAACTCAATGCCGCCCACTCTTATCCCAACGCATGGGTTACGGATCTCAACGCCAACATTACCCCGGAAGCTCGAGGCAATGTCAGCTACCTCTATAGTCCTATCATCAACATCATGCAGATCCATCCGGATACCCTCTCCTTCTACATGGCGCGCAACCTGCTGAACAAGAGTTGTGTCTACCTCGAATACTACGACTTTGCCAACCGCTGGGTCAAAGTTGAGACAGACTCCGCTACCGACCTGCCGTGGTATAACGACACCGATAAGAACGTCTTCACCAATAAGAACAACAACGACCCGCATACCTACACTAAATATTCATTCAGTACCAACTTCATATCGGGCAACTTCCAAGAGCGCTTCCAGTTCCGCATTGTCTACAGTGTACCCATGACATCGGGCAACTATGGCGAAGGTTGCGCCATCGATGACTTCTACATTGGACGTGCGCGCCGCGATGAGGACTTGGGTGTCATAGCCATCAACAAACCTGAAAATCCCAAGTACGGCGAGACCGTCTACCCGGAAGTCGTAGTGAAGAATTTCGGAAACCGTGCGGTACGTCAGGTTGTGATTGGTTACACATACAATGGTGTCAATCTGCCGCGCATTTCGTCATATAACTACGTTCTTATGCCTGACTCGACGGCCACCTTTACCCTCACCACTCCTATGGTCCTCACGAGCAGTCTGCCCGACTCCATCACTATCAATGCCTTCACCGTCAACTCTGCGGACATATATGATGATAACGACTCCACAAGCCGCGACTACGTCATCCTGCCTATCGACAGCGATGTGAGCGCCGAGGGCTTTATCTCGCCGCTCGACCGCGTAGTTACTGGCGACTCGGTTACCGTAACCATGCGTCTGCGCAACTTTGGAGTGGCGCCTGTTAGCGATGCCACCGTCACCTATACTGTCAATGGGCAGAACCAAGTCACAGAGACCATCGACTTCGAGTCCATACTTGGCGAGCCGCTCGCTAGCCGCGAATACTTCAACTACACCTTCAAGCGCAAGTTCCGTGCCACCATGGGTGTGATGAATGTCGTGGCCTATGTCAAGAGCAGTGCTAACGAGTATATCTACAACGACACCATCCACAAGCGTATCAACGGCATATCGGCCATCACCGACCTTGCGGCCGCTGCCATCATCCTCGACACCTCGTCGCTCTCGCAGGTGCGTGTCGAGCTCGCAATCGAAAACCGTGGCGCACGTGGTGCCAACGATTTTGAGGTGGGCTTCTGGATTGATGACGACAGCAACAACGTACACCGCGAAATCTACCACTCCTACCGCCCGTTGGCTGCCCTGCAGACTGGTTACCACCTCTTCCAGACCACCCTGCCGCCGCGTAGCGCCCCCTACGACCACATCACGGCCTTCGTCACCGTCCCCGACGATAACGATCCCGCCAACGACACCACTCGCGACTTCGCGCCGCAGTTCGTCGACCTCGCTGCCGTGGCTGTCCTCGTCGAGGAGAACTCGCGCCCCGACTGCGGTGTCTACATCACCATCCGCAACAACGGCAACATGGCCATAGCCGGCCGCGCCATAAACCTCAGGGCCAACATTAATGGCAACGAACTCGAATACACGGTCTATATCGCCATCAAACCCGGCGAGGAGGCTACCATCAAGTTCAACCGCAATGTCCCGAAGAGCCCGCAGCGTCGCTATTCCGGCTTCGGCTCAGTCAGTGTTTCCGGCGACTCCGACGAATCCAACAACCAGACCAACAGCGTCTCGGTGGTCAACTATGTCGAGGGCACGCCGACCGTCAATGCCTCTGGCCTGGTCCTCGAGCAGAACTACCCCAACCCCTTCTCGGGCCAGACCACCATTCCCTTCTCGCTGCCTGAAGACGCACATGTCCGCTTCTTCGTCATGGATGCCACCGGACACATGGTCTACTCCACCGAGGGCTTCTACCACTCGGGTGACAACTCCATTGTGCTCGACATGGACGCCTTCTCGGCCGGCATCTACTACTACGGCATCGAGACCCCCGACGGCCGCCTGATGCGCAAGATGATACTGCGCTGATGTTGCAACGCTTCACAGACTACCTCTCTCAGCAGCACCTTCTCCCCGACGGGGGGGAGGTGCTGCTCGCTGTCAGCGGCGGGCGCGACTCGGTGTGCATGGCCCACCTCTTCCACCGTGCCGCCATCCCTTTCGCTATTGCCCACTGCAATTTTCACCTCCGCCCCGGCGACTGCGACCGCGACCAGCAGTTTGTGCGCCGGCTGGCCGACACCCTTGGCGTGACGTTTTTCACCACCGACTTCGACACGCGCCGCTTCGCCGCCGACCGCGGCATGGGCATCGAAGAGGCTGCCCGCACCCTGCGCTACGACTACTTCGCCCAGCTCTGCCGGCAGCACGGCTTCGCGTGTGTGGCCACTGCCCACCACCGCGACGACTCTATCGAGACCTTCTTCCTCAACCTCTTCCGCGGCACCGGCATCGCCGGCCTCCACGGCATACGCCCCCTCTCGACCCTCGGCGACATGCTCCTCGTGAGGCCTATGCTCTGCTTCTCGCGGGCTGACATCGACGACTATGTCCGTCGCCACGGTCTCGACTATGTCGAGGATGTCACCAACGGCCAGCTCGACGCCCGGCGCAACCGCATCCGCCTCCAGCTGATGCCGCTGCTGCGCGAGCTCTACCCCTCGGTCGACACCACCATGGTGGACAACATGGAGCGGCTGCAGCAGGTGGAAACCGTCTACAACCTTGCCGTCAACGACCTGCGCCGCAGCCTGTTGCATACGTCCCGCTCCCCTTTTGGCTTCAAATACACGTGGTTAGATATAGCCTCTCTACCCCCTCTCTACCCCCTCTCTACCCTCTCCTTGGGGTTGCTCCACCCCTTCGGGTTCACCCCCTCAACCGTCGCCGACATGGTCCGTGCCATGCGCTCCGGCCAGACCGGCGCCCGTTTCCTCGCGCCTGACTATGTCGCCGTCCTCGACCGCAACCGTCTCGTGGTGGCCGATCGGCGCAGCTTGCCGCCCGCGCCCACGGTCCAAGCCGTGCTGCTTGCCCCTTCCGACGTGCCGCCCTTCGGCGAGCGCCATGGGGTCGAGTATGTCGACGCCGACCTCGTCCGCGCTCCGCTTAGCGTCCGTCACTGGCGCCACGGCGACCGCTTCTGTCCCCTCGGCATGCACCATCAGCGCCGCCTGAGCGACTTCCTGAAAGATAGCAAGATAAATCTCATAGAGAAGGACTGTGTCCACGTCCTTGTCGACGCCGACGACCGCATCGTCTGGGTCATCGGCTTGCGCCTCGACCATCGATTCCGCGTCACCTCCGCCACGCGCCGCGTGCTGCGCCTCAGCGTCAGCCCCGACCCGCTCGCTTAGCCGTCACTCGCCGCTCGCCAGACGTCTGACCGCCACGAGCCGGTCGCTCCGGTCGCTCGGTTCGCGGTGGTACACATACACGGTGTACCTGTTCGGCGTCTCGTGGTGGTTGCCTTCCAGGCGGCCCGTCTCGCCCTCGCTCGAGCGCATGGGCTTTGTCAGCAGCTGGTAGGCGTAGTATCCCTGCTTGAGCAGCAGCCGCTTCACGTAGGCGCGCTGCCTGGGGTTGTAGTCCATCCGTGTCGACTCGTCGAGCCGCCAGTCGGTCAGGGCGCCGCACACGTGTACCTCGCCTTCCAGCATCGGCTGCTCCATGGGCAGGCTCAGCATCACCCACACATAGTCGGCCTCGGTCTGCGGCCGGTTGCGGTCCCAGATGTTCACCTTCATGCCACCCGGCAGCACCGTCTCGGCAATATAGTGCCCGCGCGAACGGTCCTCGCACGGCCGCACAAAGGCCGTAATCTCGCCTCCGAGGTCCTCCACCTGCACTATGTTGTACATCGGCGTCCGCAGGTTGCTCATGTCGAAAAAGCGGAAGGTGTTGCCCGCGTCGAATATGTTGCACCGGCGGAAGCGGTAGGCGAGCGAGCCGCCGTCATATCCGCTGAATTCCAACCATCGCCGGTTGTCCTGGCGCCCGTTCTGCTGCACGAGCACACGCTCGTATTCCGGCCTCAATATCATGTACGCGCCGTCGCGCACGCTCAGTGCAACGTCCACCTCCTGCCGCTCGCGCAGGGCCACGCCGTCGTAGGGCCGCCCCACCGTGGCGTCGATGCGCACGGCCTGTTCGCTCACGCAGAACCGCCGCGTGAGCAGCGTGTCGCCCGTCGCATCGTCGGTCACCGCCAAGGCATAGTTGCCCGAGGCCGTGAACGACCCCATAGCGTCCGGCAGCGTAAGCCGATAGTGCACATAGTCCGTCAGCGTGGTGAACGAGAAGTCGTAGCTGTCTATGGGCCCCTCGTTCCAGCCGCTCATGAACTCCTGCGGCCCGAGGTCGTCGCGGCGCCAGTCGGCGTCGCAGTGCCCCACGTGCCAGCGCAGGCTCCGTGCCTCGGTCTCCAGCAGGTCGAATTCCAGCACCAGCAGCTCCCCCTCGCGCCCGAGGGTCAGCAGCGGTGCCTCCAACGGCTCCCCTTCGCGGTAGAGCTGCGCGGTGCGCACCCTCCCGTCCCACGCCGAGTCGCTCACGTGCTGCGCCACTGCGTTGAAATACAGCGCGGTGAATAGTAATATGGCTATCCTTTTCATACTGCAAATATACATGTTTTTTCTCATTCTTGACAAGTGGCGCCGACTTTCCACTCCTGCCCCTTCTTTCGCACCCACCGTTTGGTCATTTCAATTCTCAACTTTCAATTCTCAATTTTCAATTTCCCTGCATGTCCGAAAAAAGTTGTATCTTTGCAGTCTAATTATTGACCGTCATGGGCGAGAAGATTTATATTGAAACGTATGGTTGTCAGATGAATTTTGCTGACAGTGAGGTCGTAGGCTCCATCCTCGGCAAGGCTGGATACGAGGTCGTGGAGGCCCTCGACGGGGCCGATTTCTGCCTGATCAACACCTGCGCCATACGCGACAATGCCGAGCAGCGTGTGCGCCACCGCGTCCACGAGCTGCGTGCGGTGCAGGGCCGTCGCGGCCCCGGGGCGGGACTGCGCATCGGCGTGCTGGGCTGCATGGCCGAGCGGCTGCAGAGCCGCCTCATGGAGGAGGAGGACAACGTCTCGTTCGTCTGCGGCCCCGACGCCTACCGCCGTCTGCCCGAGCTGCTGGCCCAGGTGCGCCGTGGACAGAAGGCCGCCGAGGTGGAGCTCAGCACCACCGAGACCTACGCCGACATCGAGCCCGTCCGCCTGGCGTCGAACGGTATCTCGGCCTATATCAGCATCATGCGCGGCTGCCAGAACTACTGCTCCTACTGCGTGGTGCCCTACACGCGCGGCCGCGAACGCAGCCGCGACCCGCAGACCGTCGTCGCCGAGGCCCGCAGCCTGTTCGAGGCCGGCTACCGCGAGGTGACGCTCCTCGGCCAGAATGTCAACAGCTACCGCTGGTCGACGGACGCCGCCGCGACGGTCGACTTCCCCGACCTGCTGCGGATGGTGGCCGAGATTGACCCCAGCCTGAAGGTCCGCTTCGCCACCTCGCATCCCAAGGACCTCAGCGACAAGCTCCTCGAGGTCATGGCGGCTTCGCACAACATCTGCCGCTGCATCCACCTGCCCGTCCAAAGCGGCAGCGACCGCATGCTGAAACTGATGAACCGCAAATACACGGTTGCGTGGTACTTGGACCGTGTCGACGCCATCCGCCGCCACATGCCCGACTGCTCCATCACGACCGACGTCATAGCTGGCTTCTGCGGCGAGACCGAGGACGACCACCGCGCCACCCTCGACCTCTTCCGCCGCGTGCGCTACGACTACGCCTACATGTTCAAGTACTCGCAGCGCGAGGGCACCTACGCCGCTCGCCACATGGCCGACGACATCCCCGACGCCGAGAAGACTCGACGGCTGAACGAAATCATCGCCCTCCAGGGCGAGATCGCCCTCGAGAACAACCGGCGCGAGCTGGGTCGCGAATACGAGGTGCTCGTCGAAGGCGAGAGCCATCGCAGCAAGAGCCAGCTCTTCGGCCGCAATAGCCAGAACAAGGTGCTCGTCTTCGACCGCTGCGACGCCCTCCCCGGCACCTACCGCACGGTCCGCGTCGAGTCCTGCACGGCGGCCACCCTCATTGGCCGCCTGGTCGACTGACATGCAACAGATTACAGAATAAGAGATACACATTGATATGGCAAACAAATCAAATCAACCGCTCCTGAAACGCCACCCCTGGATGGTGCATGTGCTCGTTATGCTGGGCATCTCGGCGGTGATACTGGCTCTCGTCTTCCTCTTCATCCGCATCTATGCCCGCCAGGGCGAGGAGTTCGAGCTGCCCGACGTCGTGGGCTCCAACATCGCGGACCTCAAGGCCGACAACCCCATCGAACTCGACATCGTCGTGATGGACTCCGTCTTCCGCCCCGGTCAGGAGGGCGGCCGCATCCTCACCCAGGACCCCAAGGCCGGCACCCGCGTCAAGCAGGGCCGCAAGCTGTATATCACCATGACGGCCTTCACCCCCGAGGACGCCGTCATGCCCGAACTGGCTGGCCTCACCGTGCGTCAGGCCGTCAGCGAGCTCATGGGCGTGGGCCTCGAGGTGGGGCGGCTGAAGTTCGTCGCCGACAAGTACAAGAACAGCGTCATCGACCAGAGCTGCAACGGTAAGACCGTCTACGCCGGTCAGCAGGTGGAGCGCGGCTCCGTGATCGACCTCACCGTGGGCCTCGGCGACAGCACCGGTCGCAGCGTCGTCCCCTTCGCCATCGGCAAGACACGCGACAAGGCGCGTCGCGACATCCTCGCCGCGTCGCTCAACGTGGGCCGCGAGCATTTCAGCGGTGTCAAGAACCGCCAGACGGCCGTCGTCTGCCGACAGGACCCCGACTACAACGGCGTCTCGCGCTACAGCTACGGCACTAATGTCGACCTCTGGTATGTCGACGCCGACGCGACCGACGTACAGAAAATGATACGTGAATTCAAGGTCGACTCGACGAAGATCGAAGTCGAGGAGGGCTACGAGGACGGACGTCCCACGCCCGACCAGATAGAGGAACGCGACGGATGGGCATGGTGAGAAATATTGCGGCTGTGCTGGCTGCGGCCCTTCTCTCAACGGCGGCCGTGGCTCAGGAGGTACTGGTGCCCGTGGGGCATGCGGTACATTGCGCCCATGCCGCCAAGGCCGCCGTGGCCGACACCATTGAGCTGCCTTTCTTCGACGACTTCGCGGGCTATAGCGGTGCCCCCGACGCCCGCCTTTGGGCCGACGGCGGTGCCTCGGTGAGCGACGGCTATGCTCCGCTCCCGCCCACCGTGGGCGCCATGACCCTCGACGCCTACGACGCCGCGGGCTCACTCTATCGCCAGGCCACCACGTCGCTCTTCGGTGCCGACACCGCAACCTCGCGCGCCCTGCGTCTCGGCGCCCTCGGCCCGCAGGACTCGGTGGTGCTGAGCTTCTACTACCTCCCTGGCGGTGGCAGCGGCAACCTGTGGGAGAGGGTAGGGGACACCCCGGACCCTGCCGACTCGCTGATGCTCGAATTCTACTCCGAATCCGACTCGGCTTGGCACACGGTGTGGAGCCGCGGCGGCATCAGTGTCGACACCCTCGTGGCGCAAACCGGTCGCTCGTGGCAGTACGTGGCGGTGGCTCTCGCCGACAGCTGCTACTTCGCCGACGGCTTTCGCTTCCGCTTCCGCAACCTCTGCTCCATTGAATACGACAGCAAGGCCGGCCGCACCGTGGGCGGCGACCAGTGGCACATCGACTATGTTTCTATGGATCGCGCACGCTCCGTAGTCGACGGGGGTGTGGTGCGCGACGTGGCCTTTGTCGAGCCGGCTCCCCCGATGCTGAAATACTACCGCGACATGCCCGCCCGCCAGTTCATGGCCTCCGAAATGGCCGACCGCATGGCGTTGACCATTGCCAACCTCTACTCCTCGGAGCTCGCTTCGCACTATGCCTACCATGTTGTCGACCGCTCCGGCGACACCGTCTACAGCTACGACGGCGGCTATCGCAACGCGCCCCACGACGGCTACCAGACCGACCCCACCCATGCCAGTCCCACGGTGGGATACGTCTTCGACCCCGCTGCGGCGCCCTACACCGTGGTCCACGTCGTGCGCGAGGGAAGCGCCGGCGACGTGCACGGCGGCAACGACACGGTCCGCATGGTGCAGGAGTTGGACTACCGCTTCGCCTACGACGACGGCTCGGCCGAGAACGGCTACGGCATCACCTCGACGGCTGCTAAACTCTATCTCGCTTACCGTTTCGACCTCAACGTCGAGGACACCCTCACGGCTGTGGACATGTTCTTCAACCGAACCTACGAGAGTCAGAACGAGGAGGTCCAGTTCTATATCACCATCTGGCAGGCCGGCCCCGACGGCCGTCCGCAGACGGTGCTCTATCGCGACGCTGCGACGCGCATGCCGCAGACCGGCGTCTACCACCGCTACGTGCTCGACTACGGCGTGGTGGTCCCCCAGGGCGGTCTCTTCGTGGGCTTCGAACAGGTGGGTAACACCTATATCAACATCGGCTTCGACCGCAGCCGCAACAGTTCGGACCGCATCTGGTACCTCACCTCGACCGAGTGGCAGCATAGCATCCTGAGTGGCTCGCTGATGATAAGGCCCTGCTTCGGAGTGCGTGGCGCCCAGGTCTCTATCGCGTCGGTTCCGGAGGCCTCCGCTCGCCTTGCCGTGAGCCCCAACCCGGCCTGCTCCACGGTGACTCTCTCCGGCGTGGACGACGCTTCTGTGTCCACGGTCTATGACATGCGGGGCATGAAGGTGGCCGAGGTGCGGGGACGGACCCTCGATGTCTCGGCTCTGCCGGCCGGTATTTATGTGGTGCGCTCCGGCGCAAGTTCGGCTAAGCTTATTATTAGACGATGAACGACATTGACTTCGACGAACAGGATATAGAACAGCAGCAGGAGCTGTATGAGCATCACCGCTTTGTGGTAGACCGTGGTCAGGAGCCCATGAGGCTGGACCGCTACCTGCAGATGCGCCTCGAGGGCGTCTCACGCAATAAGGTGCAGGCCGCCGCCAAGGCGTGCTGCGTGATGGTCAACGAGAAAGCGGAGAAGCCCAGCTACAAGGTGAAGCCCTACGACCTTATCACCATTCTGTTGCCAGAGCCGCCGCACGACTTCGAGGTTCTGCCGGAGCCGATGGACTTGAATATTGTCTACGAGGACAACGACGTGCTGGTGGTCGACAAGCCGGCCGGCTTGGTGGTGCATCCCGGCGTAGGTAACTGGACGGGTACGTTGGTGAACGGGTTGCTGCACTACCTCGGCACCATGCCGTTCCTGGTCCACCGTATCGACAAGGACACGTCAGGTCTCCTGCTCGTCGCCAAGACTGAGGAGGCTCAGGTGTTCCTGGCCCGGCAGTTTTTCGACCACTCGATTGAGAGGAAATACAACGCAATGGTATGGGGCGATATGGATGGCGACGATGGTACGGTGGTCGGCAATCTGGCACGCTCGCCACAGGACCGTCGTGTGATGGCGGTGTGCGACGACGAGCACGGCAAGCATGCTGTCACTCACTGGCACGTGATTGAACGTTTCGGATATGTCTCCCTGATTGAGTGCGTGCTCGAGACAGGGCGGACCCATCAGATACGTGCCCACATGCGCCATATCGGACATCCCCTTTTCAGCGATGTATCGTATGGCGGCGACGCCATTCTGAAGGGTACCACTTTCTCAAAATACCGCCAGTTTGTGGAGAACTGTTTCGCCGTATGCCCCCGCCAGGCTTTGCACGCCCGCGTGCTCGGCTTCGAACACCCCGCCACCGGACAGCACATGCACTTCGAAAGCCCCCTCCCCGACGACATGCAGCAGTTGGTCGAGCGTTGGCGCAACTACTCCTTACATCGCGGCGAAAGCTGATAGTAATTATCAACTATCAATTTTCAATTTTCAATTCTCAACTCCCTTAATATTCCCACATATCCTCGCCGATTGAGAACACTTTCTCCACTATGCGCGAGGCTTCCAGTATGGCGTCGTGTCCTGTGGCGTAGTCGCTGATAGTGCGGTTGTATCGGTTGCTTTCGCGGGTGACGTAAGCGTTGTAGTATTGGTGTACGAAGACGAAGTCCCACGACGGCTGTGAGACGTAGTTCTGCTCGTCGAGATAGGCCTTGTGTTGCGCCATGACGCGGCGCACCGACGGGTCCTGCATCGGAATCCAGAACAGCGGGGCGTGCCCCATGTATATCTCTTCGCGAGTGCTTTTGAGTGTGACGTAGATGTCTTTTGTCGGTGCCAGCGCGAGGCGCCGTGAGTCGAGCCCCGTGTTCTGCTTGTCTATGAACCATATCTCGCGCAGATAATACTGGTAGACCTCGGCTCCGTCAAAGTATTTCGGCACTATGACGGTCTGGTACAGCTCGTTGTCGTCTTCGTCGTAGCCTATCTCCAGTTGTATCGTGTCGGCTTTGGTATAGCGTGCCACGAAAAGCTCGTTGTCGATTGGCACCTTCAGCTCGTCGTCTTCGTAGATTGGTATCTCGCTGCGCTCCATGGCCTCCCAGATAACGTAGGCCAGGCTCTTCTTGCCGCTCCGGTCCTCTTGGTCGAGCGGGAAATAGATGTACTGGTTGAAGTCCTCGTTCAGGTCGATGGTCTTCCACAAGACGGTGGCCCATACCACGTCCGACGGCCGCACGTAGACGTACGGGATAGGCTGTTGCTGAGTACCAAGCACCTCGCTGTGTATCATGTTCGGGTTCTCCTGGGCTTGTACCCCTGCACAGGAAAGAGCTACCGCCATGGTACATAGAATGAGTATGTTGGTCCTCCGCTTCATGTATAAAAGAAGGAGTTAAGAGTTATGCAACTCCTAACTCCTTGTCTTTCGTAGTGTCGTTCTGTATTAGTATTCCCACATGTCGGATTCGATGTCGAATATCTTGTTCTCAATCATCTGCGACTCGAGAATGGCATCTTTTCCGGTGAGGTAGGCGCTGATCTCACGATTGTACTTGTTGGACTCGCGCACCACATAGCTGTCGAAGTAGCGCTGGATGAACACATCGTCGTAGGAGCGCTCGGCGACCGCGTTGTGCTCGTCGTAGGCGTTGGCGTTGACAAGCATCTGGCGGACCCTCATGTCGTTCATCGGGATGCAGAACGACCATGCCAGCTGGTCTTCAGCCTGCTGCGAGGCGGCCGGCTTCAGGAACTGGAACTGCAGACCCACGATACGGACCTTCTGGCGCGTATCCTGCTTGTCGATGTACCATCTCTCCTTCAGGCGTATCTTCTTGGCCGAGGCAATGTCGAATTCGGGGATGATGAGGGTGTCCTTCATGATGTACTCACCGTCTTCGTCCATGGCGGCATCGCCGGTGTACGGGTCGATGACATTGATCTGCTCCGTATGGGGCGAGCCGGAGAGGTTCAGTTTCGCCTTCTCCCAGTCAATGGCCACTTCCATATCGTCGTCGTCGTAGATCTCTATCTCGCCGCTCTCAGCATACTTCAGTATGAGGTTGATAAGGCTGATGCGACCCTGGGTGTTGGTCTCGGTCTCTATGGGAAAATAGAAGAACTGGTTGAAGTTCTCATTGAAGTCAATGTCACGCCAGATGGTGGTCTCCCATACCACATCGCTCTCGCGCAGGAAAGGATAGGGCATGGCACGCTTGCCTACGACAATACCTTTCTGGTAAAAGTCATTCGGGTTCTGGCCGTCTTCGGCATCAATGATGCTTTGTGCATTGCCTGCAAAGGCTAAAGCCATAATCAGTGCAAATGTTGACAGTACCTTTTTCATATTGTATGCTGTTTGTTTGTTATTGTACGTTGCAGTTCTTCTTTTGTGTGGCACAACACCCTACTTCGCTAGTTTGATAACGCATTCCACGTCGCGCGGACGTCCGTCGGGCATCTGTACCGAGGCACTGATGACCAGGTTGTCGCCACGGTTGGCTTTACGTATGGCACTCGCTACCTCGGCATTCAGCTTGTTGCTGTTCTCTATCGGGGCACAGGTCTTGGTGCCGACGGTGATGTTCATCGTGCGAATTCGGATGGATCCATTCGGAATTCTGAAGTCAAAACTAGGATCTTTGGTAGCCAGCACAAGGGTGCCTTCGGTGAAGTCTTTACGGGCTGCCTTCTTGTCGCCGTTGACATAGTTTCCAACTTTCAGTACGGGGTTGGGAATGGGTTTGACGCGGAAACGCTGCTTGTTGAGCTCTTTCTGCTGGTTGTCAATCATTCCGTATACCGTTATTTCAAGATTCTTGGCGCTGGAACTGGGGGTGATGAGGTATTTGCCGTCAGTGTCTCCCTTCACTAATTTGCCCAAGGCCGGGTCTATGGAGACGCGGATGTCTTTGGTGGACATGCCAGGGGCGCTGGCAGTGATGGGGTTCTCGATTCCGGCATAAAGAACGTTCATGTTGTCAAGCGATACGTTGGCCGACGGTTCGGCTACGTAGAATTCATCCGTGAACTCATACTCTTCCTCACCCTCCTGTGTTGTCAGTACGGCACGTCCGCGGATTGTCTGCGGGCCAACATTGTTGCAAACCGTTCTGAATACGGCTGTACCCATCTCATCCGATGTGCTGGTCTGGCCGTTTACGGTCACACGGAAGCGCTGGCTCGGGTCGTAGGCACCGACACGTATCTCGGTCTCATAGACTCCACCGCGAAGCACATAGGCCGACTTCGGTATCGAAAGCATTTGTATGCTGCTGAACTTCTTGTCGCCCTTGTTGACCTGGCGGTAAAGCTCCTTCACTGCATCGAACTCGGCATTCATGACTTCCGATTTGATACGGGTCAGTGTCACGAGCGCGGCACCGGTAATGACTTCGTCAAAGTTGAGCTGCTCCCAGGGAACTTGACGTCCATCCTTGTCATATCCGTCCGAAACATTCAAGGCCATGGTCACGTGGACTGAATCATCGCCAAGGGCGTCTTTGACCTTCCGTTTGAACTCAATAATCTTTTCTTTAATGACAGGGGCAAGCTGGTTGCCGTCTTTGCTCAAGAAGAAGTTGGCAGGTTTGTGGTTGTCTTCGAGTTGCTTGTCGGTGAACCACGAGAGTCCTCCAAACTGCATGGCCAGCTTTACGCTGTCGTGGTTGGTGGTTTTGTCTTCGTTGTGAAGCTTTATCTCGCGCGTCTTTTTGATGTCAGGGTCAGAAGGGTCGTGAATCTTGGCCGACGATGCAATCTGGCCTACAAATTCACATTCCAAGCTGTCGATAAAGCGGGTTAAGTCTCCTGATAAAGCTCGTACTTCCTGTGCTTTGCGATATTTCTCGCCGACTTTGTCGGGGCTGTTCTCGTAGGCGGCCTGGAAGTCGGTATAGGTATCGTCGAGTTTTATGGCAAGGTTCTTGTTGGACTCGCGCATAGCTGTGCCGACACTCTTGAATCCGCTGATGACTTCTGCGGAGACATTAAGTGCCAACATGGCTGTGTACACGAGGTACATCATTGTGATCATTCTTTGTCTCGGGGTTTCCGGACAGTTTGTTGCACCCATTTTCTATTCCTTTCCTTTTAGTTACACGTCAGTTTTTGGGTTAATACGTGCAATGGGTTAGAGGCGGGTCTGCATAGCAGCAAGCATGTTGCCGTAGACGTTGTTCAGTTCGGCGACTTTACGGGTCAGTGCGTCAACCTGCTCTTTGTACTTCATGATGCCATCGGCAGAGTTGGTGAAGTTGGTGAGCATGGTGCTCATCTTCTCCTCGAACTCCTTGTTGAGGGTCATCTGGGTGGATGCGTTGTTGATTTGCATTTCGTACATGGCGTTGATGCTGCTGAGGCTTGCGGACATCTTCTTCATCTCTTCCACGTAGGAAACCTCGCCGCCCAGCGACTCGGCTGTCTCGCGGTAGATGGTGGAGAGCGTGGAGATGGCTTCAGGAGCACCCTGCATGCTTTCGAGCAGCTTGCCTGCCTGGCCGGCGACACCGTCCATGTTGGAGACGAATTTGTCGGTGGCGGCGGTGACGCTGGCCATGTTGTTCATGGAGTTGGCGCTTTCTGCCAGATTCTGCATGCCTTGGCCGAGACGGTCTATCAGTTCTGGACTTATATTAGCGTCTTCCAGCATCTTGTCCAATTTGGCTGACAGCGGGTCTTTGCTCTCTGCAACAGCCTTCTCGATGGGATTACCATTCTCGTCAAGCTCAATCTCAATAGGATTGTCCTCAATCATGCCTGCCAGTTCGGGGTAGACAAGACTCCAGTCCCACTCTTTGTGAGGCGGTTCGAAGGCCGAGAGGAAGAAGATTATGGTCTCAGTGCCCATACCTGCGATAAGCATGGGGTTAGCACCAGGCCAGTGCATGATTTTGAACAGAGCACCAATGATAACTACTGCGGCGCCCCATCCGTATAGTTTCGCCATGAAGTTCTTATACGCTTTGCTGCGAACGAGATTGTCTAAGAAACTCATAATTCTTTTGTTTTTGTGTGTTTGCTTTGTGTGTGTTTATTCTATTTTTCTGTGGTGCCTGTGATTAGCGGGCCACATTGCTTGCGGTGCGTAGATTGTCACCCTTGACACGTCCGAGATAAGGCTGCACGCAACGGAAGCCAATGTAGCACTTGGCTGTGTCTTGGAATTCGTAGGTGCGGGTCTGAACCTGGATGAAGTACTTCTGGTCTTTCCAGCTGCCTCCGCGGACCACTTTGCGCTTCATGGCCATCGGGTCGTCGTCGTTGGCGTCGTAGCTGTAGTAGGGAGTCATGGCGTTGGCCACCTGCAGTGTCGACTCGTTGAAGGCATCGAGGCACCACTCACTGACGTTGCCGGCCATGTCGTAGAGACCGTAGTCGTTAGGAGCATAGTGTCCGACCATGAGGGTCTTCACGCCGCCGTCGTCGTCGTAGGCACCTTTAAGGGGCTCGTAGTTTGCAAGGAAGCAACCGTTAGGATTACGCACATAGGGACCACCCCAAGGGTAGCTTTGGGCAGGGATACCGCCACGTGCGGCGAACTCCCATTCACTCTCGGTGGGAAGACGGAAGTCATTGAGGGTGGAGTAGTTGATGCTTTCGAGATAGTTGTTGAGCATGTTGCTGCGCCATACGCAGAAGGCCTTGGCCTGACGCCAACTGACACCAACTACAGGATAGTTGTCATATGCCGGCGAGGAGAAGTAATTGCGGGAGTAGTCCTCGTTCATGCTGTAGGCATAGTCGTGGACCCAGCAGAGTGTGTCGGGGTAAATGTTGATGTACTCACGCTGAATCTGGCTCGAACGGTTGTTCAGACCTTTCGGACGCACGGAGAACGAAGTACCGCGGAGTTCGCTCTTGGTGTTGATGCCATTCTCTTTCTGTGCTACGGCATTGTAATCTATATAGTAGTATTCATAATTCATCTTGGATACGTCGACAACGCGGCGGTGGTTGATGTCGATGATATAGAAACCGGCATCGATGAGGGCCTGGCGCACGTCAGCATCGGCGTAGTTAATCTTGGTCTTGTAGTTCAGCGTCGGGGGGTCGAGCGGCTCACCATACGCGTCTTCTTCGATGAGGAAGCCGTCGATGCCAGCTTCACCAAGAATACGGCGTGCAATAGAGTCGCGAACAGCGTATACGAACTGGCGGTATTCGTTGTTCGTAACCTCGGTCTCGTCCATGAAGAATGAACCTATCTGCATTTTGCGGGGCTGGGTAGTGGTCTGGGTGCCGTAGGTTACGTTCTGTGTACCTGCTCCCATGGTATAGTTGCCCTGATTGACGAAGACCATTCCTTTGAGGTCTATATCCTCAAAATAAGGGCGGTCGGTCACGCCGACAAGTTCACCGTTGTTGCTTGAACTGCTGCAGCCCGCTAACAAGGCGGCAGAGGTGGCGAGCATAAAAAACAACTTCTTCATATCTCTATTATTTTTGTTATCCGATATAACGTACAGTCTATTAAATTTGTTTCAATAATTAAATATATTTAACGAAGGTATATCGTGCTACCCGACACAGTGGGCGGACGTTTCGGAACGGTGATTTGGAAGGCGGCATTGAGGTAAAGCTCCAACGAGCCGATACTGCGTCCGCCACCGAAACCGAGTTTCGACGATGTAAGGTCGTAGGCCACACCAACCTGCAGTATTTTGGCGAAGTTGACGCCAGCCAAGAAGTTGACGGCATCCCCCCAGCGATACCCGAGGCCGGCCCAGAATATATTCTCGTAGTCAAGCAGACAGGCTGCTTCAGCTTGGAAAACGGAGAAATTACCGCCTTTGACCAGTACCGATGGCTTTATCTTGAAAGATGGGTTATAAGGGAAAGAGTATTCGTAGCCGCCCATGATGTATAGGGTGCGGGTGTTGTGAACGTTGAGTGTGCTGCTCTTGGCACCCAACAGGTTCTTGACAGACAGACCGACATAGTATAGGCCGGGCACCTGATAGTATAGACCTGTGGAGACATCGAAGATGAAGTCCGACACGTCGCGACCGCTCACGAGGGGGTCTGACGAGGATCCAGCGCCAGCCGACGGGTCTCCGCTGAGATCACCGCTGCCGCGCAGATCGCTGGTATTGAACTGGTAGTTCTGCAGGTTCGCCTCAAGGGCGGCAGCCAATGTGCCAGGGCCCCAGTAGATGCGGAAAGCATAGTCTAGTCCAATGGCTGTATTGTTGTGGTATCCAATCTTCTCAGAGGTGAAGTTCAATCCAATGCCGCCGTGCAACCATGAGACAGGCATATCAAAACTGAAGAGCAAATCTGACGGTACAGACCCCGCGTCGGCACCTGGTGTGGGAGCTTGGAGGGTGAGACCGAGCCACTGGCTGCGATAGAGCACCGTGGCAGAAATGTTACCAGAGCTGCCCGCGAAGGCGGGGTTGTAGCTAAGGCGGTTGAACATGAAATGCGTGTACTGACCTTCATTTTGTGCTATTGCAGACGTCGTTAATAGCACAAAACTCGCCAAAAGGAGTGCTTTTTTGGTGACTATCCAGGTCGGTATTTGTCTATTTAGTTTTGCCACAATGGCCTGTTTTTAGGTCTGTTATATTGTTTGGTGTCATTCGCGCGACCTTGTTGTGTCAAGGAAGTTTGAATGTGCAAAAATAATAATATTTATTAAATCGGCAAAAAAAAGTTTCATTTTTTAACTTTATTCACGTCGTCAACGGTGCTGTTTGTTGCGATAGGCTTTTGTTTGCGAGGCTTGGCGACGGGCTTCACTGCCACGGAATCGAATTGCTGTTCCTGCTCGCGCCATAAGCGTTGGTAATGCTCTGTGTCAGGTAGTACGCGTAGCGTCACCGGCTGGCAGCCCCGAATACCTATGGCGTTAGCGGCCCGGTGGCTCATGTCAATCACTCCGCGCTTGGGACATCGGTCGTTCACCTTCACTATCACTTGGAGGCCACTTTTCTTGTTTGTTACCATCACCAGTGTGCCAAACTTGATGCGCCAGTGGGCGGCCGTGAATCTGTTCTGGTCAAAGACTTCGCCGCTTGCAGTCTTGCGTCCCACGAACCGGTCATGGTAGAAGGTTCCGTGGTTTGGATAAATACTTACGGTGTCTTGCCATGAGTAGTTCTGTGCCAAGCCAATGGACCATGTTCCGAGAAGGCATGTGACGAGTGCTATGAGCCGTTTGTTCACCATATTACAGCGTCCTGGTGGAACCATTTGTCATGCAAACGCAGCACTTGCTCTATTACGTCGCGCACGCATCCTTGGCCGCCATTGAAAGGCGAGATGTAGTCCACTATGTTTTTTATTTCTACGGCGGCGTCGGCTGGGCATGCCGAGACGCCGGCGCGCTTCAAGACTGGATAGTCCGGCAGGTCGTCGCCCATATACAATACCTGGCTGTCGTCCAACCCGTTCTCACGCAGAAAACGCTCGTATGTTTCTATCTTGTTGCCGCAGCCTGTGTAGCATTGCGTCACGCCGAGCATCTCCATCCGGTTGTCGATGCTGGCTGATGTTGCCCCGCTGATGACGGCTATTATGTAACCCTTTTTCACGGCGTACTGCACGGCAAATCCGTCTTTTATGTTACCGCACCGCACGGTCTCGCGGTCGGCGTAGACCCACACAGAGCCGTCCGTCATTACTCCGTCAAAGTCGAAGACGAAAGCCCGTATGGGTTCAAGTTTCTCTTTGTAGTTTATCATGTTGGTTATATGTCTGTTGTGTGGTCTGTTGTGTGTGTCCGGTTCCCCTGTTATGCGTCGGCCGTCTTATTGACGCGCGGCCTCGAGCATCTGCTCGTAGACCTGCCTCCATCCGTCCCATCCGAAACTGTCGCACAGGTTTTGGTTGTGAATTATGCAACAGAAAGTTCCCCCCACTCGGCGTACGCTGTCTATCATGCTCTTGTATGTCTCCAATCCCTCGTCCGGGCTGAGGTGCATGTACTTCTTCAACGTGGTATCCATCACGCAGAAAGGGTGAATCATGAGCTCTGTCTCCATGTCGCGCTCAAGGTCGTAGAACGGGTATTTCACGCTGATGCCGGCTCTGAATCCCACAGCGTCGGCGTATCCCATTGTGTAGTCGTCTTTCAAGCCGGCGTGCAGCAGGGTCCTGTAGCTTGTCGGCAGCCTCAGTCGCAGGAAGTGGTAGCGGGCCTTGGAGATAGTGCGGTGCAGTATGGCTTCCATGCGGTGTGTCTCTATGTCCACCTTGCGCGGCTCTTCGAGGGCGTTGTATCCCGGGTGGATGCCCATACTGGCATAGTCGTCAAGGTGTTGCAGCAGCTCGCGGGTGTGGGGGTTCTGGTAGCTCGACGGCTTGTCGTATTGGCCGTAGTCCGCCAGCAGGGCGAAGAAAATCAGCTTCCCGCTCGCCTCCTGCAGCCGCCGTTCTATAATGTAGTCAAAGGTGTCGAAGGGGTCAGCCTCGCGACCGCGTAGCACCCGCCACCTCTGCCAGAATGCTGCCATGTCGCGCCGCGAGACAAGGTCGCGCAGACTTCCCGCCACGGTGCGGAAAAGTCCTTTGTGCAGGTAGGCCCACGCAGCGTCGATGTCCACAGTCTGCACAAAGTGGTACGTGGGTTGCGGAAGGTCCATGTCGGGATACCGCTGCAGCAGGAGCTCCCGGATTTTGCAAGCCCATTGGTCCACCACGGGCTCTGCTATGAAACCGGCCTGTACGCCAATGCTTTGGTCTGGAGTGAACCGGCCGTGTATGTCGGTCCTGTGGGGCAGATATTCTTCGTATCGGCTGACAAGGTAGAATGTGGCCGCCAGCACGTCGAACCCCATGTCGAGGTCTTGTCCGTAGACCGGAAAGAGAACCCATGTGCCGTCTTTCTTCCCGGCGTGTACCTCCTTCTCCTCAATCGAGGTCTCGAACAGCAGTTTGCAGTTCTTTATATGCAGCGCGCCGGCGATTCGCCGCGGACCGTAGCACAGTTTCGGACCGTCGTGGGCCTCGAACAGCTCATCGTCTGTCGTGATATTGAACTCCGTGTGGAGCAGGTGCCGGAACACCACGTTGAGCGTGTATCCCAGCCTGTTGGTCAGTCGCGGTACATGAATCAGCAGCATAGCGTCGCAGCGTTGTAGTCTTTTTGGTGGTGTTTCACGGTGCAAAGATACGAACTTTTTCCGAATCGGAGCATTTTATGTTTAGTGGGGTCCCGAGCGGCAGGGCGATGTTGCGGTCGCCAAGGTGCCCGAACGGGGCTCCGGCAATGACGGGATAGCCGCGCCCCATCGTGGCTTCGCGCACTATCTGCATCGCCGTGCGGCCGAAGGGGATGGCGTTGTCGTGCATGTCGCTCAACCCGCCGACTACCAGCGCGGCCAGCCCGTCGAGCATGCCGGCACGGCCGAGGGCCTGCATCATGCGGTCCACGTGGTAGAGATACTCGTCCAGGTCCTCGACGAGGAGCACCTTGCCGCGCGTGTCTATCTGCGAACGCGACCCGAGCAGGCTGTATAGGATGCTCAGGTTGCCGCCTACCACCTCGACGCCCTCCAGGTCCACCCGTGCGCCGGCTTGCTCCCACTCGATGTCGAGCGGCTCACCGAAGAGGGCGCGTCTCAGGCTTTCGGTGGCGGGGGTGGGGTGGTGGTCGGCGGGGAAGTTGACGGGCATCGTGGCGTGTAGGGTGGGCAGGCCGAGGGTGGCGTGTACGTGGCTGTGGAGCACCGTGATGTCGCTGTAGCCCACAATCCACTTGGGCCGTTCGGCAAAGTGCGTGAAATCCAGCCGGTCCACTATGCGCACCGTGCCGTATCCGCCGCGGCAGCATACTATGGCCCTCACCTCCGGGTCGTCCATCAGCCGCTGCATCACGGCGGCGCGGTGGTCGTCGCTCCCGGCCAGCTGGCCCTCGCGCTCGTAGAGTCCTTCGGGAACCAGCACCTCGAGCCCCCACGAGCGCAGTGTCTCTATGGCGGGCGCCATCTCCTCGGGGCTCACCGCGCGCGCCGGCGCTGCCAGCGCCACGGTGTCGCCATGCCTCAGGTAGGGTATCTTGGTCGTGTTCATCTGTGGTCATAACGCCGCCTGGCCGCATTTATTGCCCACCGTTGTCCCTAAACGCCTCCGTTGATAACTAACACACTGTCCCACCGTCTCTTGTAAAAGCCCGCTCCCTCCCTCGGTCATTCCTCCCGACCCCCCGTCATCATGTCGCTGCCCCTCAGCCCCTTCTCTACCCCCTCTCTACCCCCTCTCTGGGGCCTCTCTGGGTCCTCTCTGGGTCCTCTCTGGGTCCTCTCTGGGTCCTCTCTGGGT
>CAMVAA010000012.1 GCA_947165345.1 uncultured Bacteroidales bacterium | reverse complement strand
ACCCAGAGAGGACCCAGAGAGGACCCAGAGAGGACCCAGAGAGGACCCAGAGAGGACCCAGAGAGGACCCAGAGAGGGGGGAGAGAGGGGGGAGAGAGGGGGCGGAGTTGGGGGATGGTTAGGGTGTAGCGGAGGCTATTTTCGGCTTGGGGGCGGGCAGCAACTCCGTTGCCGGAGGGGTGAAAAGGCCGAAATCAGAAAAAACTTTTTGCCATTCCAATTATTGTTTGTACCTTTGCAAAATCGTTCGGCCCCCAACCGGGAGGCCAGACGGCAACACAATAACAAACACACAAAACAATCAACAATATGGTAGACTACAAAAAGTTAGGTCTTGTCAACACCCGGGAGATGTTCCGCAAGGCCGTTGACGGAGGCTATGCCATTCCGGCCTTCAACTTCAACAACATGGAACAGATGCAGGCCATCATCCAGGCCGCTGTAGAGACGAAGAGCCCTGTGATACTGCAGGTTAGCAAGGGTGCTCGCGAATATGCCAACCCTACCCTGCTGCGCTACATGGCCGAGGGAGCGGTGGAATATGCCAAAGAGCTTGGCTGCCCCAACCCCCAGATTGTGCTGCACTTGGACCACGGTGACAGTTTCGAGACCTGCAAGTCGTGTATCGACATGGGCTTCAGCAGTGTGATGTACGACGGAAGCGCCCTGCCCTACGAGGAGAACATCAAGATTTCGCGTCAGGTGGTGGAATATGCCCACAAGTTCGACGTCACCGTCGAGTGCGAGCTCGGCGTGCTGGCCGGCGTAGAGGACGAGGTGTCGTCGGAGGTGAGCCACTACACCAAACCGGAGGAGGTGATAGACTTCGCGACGCGCACGGGTTGCGACTCGTTGGCTATCAGCATCGGCACCAGCCACGGAGCCTACAAGTTCAAACCCGAGCAGTGCACCGTGGACCCGCAGACGGGCCGCCTTGTACCCCCTCCCCTGGCCTTCGATGTGCTGGAAGCCGTCGAGAAGAAGCTGCCCGGCTTCCCCATCGTGCTCCACGGCAGCAGCTCGGTGCCGCAGGACGAGGTCAACACCATCAACGCCAACGGAGGCGCCCTGAAGGCTGCCGTCGGCATTCCGGAAGAGCAGCTGCGCAAAGCCGCCAAGAGCGCTGTCTGCAAGATAAACATCGACAGTGACAGCCGCCTGGCCATGACTGCCGCCATACGCAAACACCTCGCCGAGCACCCCGACCACTTCGACCCGCGCCAGTACCTCAAACCTGCCCGCGAGAGTATGAAGAAGATGTATATCCACAAGATTGTCAACGTACTCGGCTCGAACAACAAACTCTGATGACCAAGACTATCTTTCTCGCAGCCGGGTGCTTTTGGGGTGCACAGCACTACCTGAAGCAAATTCGTGGAATAGTGGAAACGGAGACCGGTTTTGCCAACGGCGACCGCACCTTCAACGAGGGTGCGGCGCCGACCTACGAGCAGGTCTATACCGACCGTACCGGATATGCCGAGACGGTCCGCGTGGTCTACGACCCCGTAGTACTGCCGCTCGAAAAGCTCCTGCGCCTCTATTTCCTGAGTATTGAACCGACCTCGGTCAACCGGCAAGGCGAGGACGAAGGCACCCGTTACCGTACCGGCATCTACTACATAGATCCGGCAGACCGCTTCACGATTGACGACATTTGCCACGAAGTGCAACAGAACTACTCCAGCCCTTTGGCAGTAGAAGTGGCACCACTCGACGTGTTCTACGCCGCCGACGAGTCGCATCAGAACTATTTGGACAAGCATCCCGACGGCTACTGCCACCTTCCGGCAGCACTCTTCGAGATGGCACGCAGGACCAATTCATGAAGCGGCATCAGGGAGACAGATAAAAAGAAAGAGGACAAGCCTTATGACTTGTCCTCTTTCTCTGTTAGGTAGCGGGGAAAGGATTCGAACCAATGACCTCCGGGTTATGAGCCCGACGAGCTACCACTGCTCTACCCCGCACTCTCTAATTTCCTTTTGAAATCGAGTGCAAAAGTACGACTTTTTCCGTTACCTACCAAATTTTTCTTGCAATTATTTTACTATTCTTTGATTACACGGATATTAGAAACACCGTTTTTACTGCTCAACCGCATCAGATATACACCTGCAGGCAACCCTTCGAGGTCGATTTCAGCCTTTCCGTGCAAGCCTTTCTTGCGCATAACAACACGACCGCAGACTTCGAAAAGTGTCATGTCGCAATCATCATGGCCCAGCTCTATGGTGACACGTCCGAGCGTCGGATTTGGCCATACGTCAACCACGCCGTCGGCAGACGCGTCGTTTATGCCTGCCAGGTCGTTGGTATCGCGCCATACAGCATAGAAAAGTACATTGTAGCGTATAGGGGCAACCTCTCCGGGCTGGTATACCACATCCGCGCCAGTCGCCGAGGTGCTCCACCCCATAAACTTGTAGCCATCGCGGTTAAACGTATTTTCTGGCATTTCCAAGCCGGAAACAGGGCAATATACCTGTGTGCGGCGCGAGCCATCACCCCCGTTAGGGTCGAAGTAGGCGTAGCGCTTCCTCATCACCGCCACGTCGAGTCTAAAGACCGTATCAAGATGACGCAAGACGTAGGAGGAATCCTCGACAGGAAGCTCATACTCATAGAACTGGAACCACTGTTCATTGTTGCACACAGTATCGTGGCGATCCACCGTGTCGAAAACCTCTTCAGCACCAGGGAAGACATTGAAAAGGGCTGTCTGGTAATAGTTGAACGAGTAGGTGTGTGTGGTGCCAATGCCCCCGCCGCCGAGGTAGAGCGAGTCTATGCGGAAGAATCCGTCGTAGGCGCCACTCCAGCCCCAATTGAAATGATAACGGCCATCGAGGTCCGAGCCGTCTAAAACGAAGGCGTGTCCACCACCATCGTCACTGCCAGTATACAGGATAGGACGTCCCGCCTCAAGGTCGGCATCAATCATAGATTTCCACGTCTCGAACGAATATGACGAGCGCTCCTCGCCGTGAAGGCTGGGGTCGTACTTGAAATAGTCACGCAATGCGTTCTCCGAGCACGGACGGTCACTGTCGCCGTAAGAGATTGTCCAAGCACCGCTTCCACCCGTAGCGCTGGGGCCGTACTGCATATCCACCGAAATACCACAGTGGTACGAAAGCAAGGCCACCGCATCAATATTGCGTCTCGGAGAGTTGAATATCAGCGCCGGCGTCATATATTCCCATATATATGTCGTCCGTTCGAAACCAGCGTTGAGAGTTCCATATGATACGGAGTAATCATAGGCCCACTCATGGAGCTGATGGGTATATGAGTGGCTACTGTCACCGTAGGCTGGATAGTTCCAGTATTTCATCAGTTGTGCCATGGCGGTAGCGGTACAACCCACCACCGTCCGCTCGTTGTAGTTAGAATCGAAGGGGCAAAACTTGTTGTATGGATCACCCTGGTCCCAAGTAGTTTCGAGCATTGCCGGAATATCGGTGAGTGACAGCGGCACTTCCGGAGCCGTGTCTGTCAACAGGCGTTGCCACATGGCAGCAACTTCAGGTCGGGCTTCCTGCCCTGTCTCGTAGGCGAGAGCAATCTGCCGATTGTAGTCGGTCATCCATTCTTTCACCGATATATGCATCTTGTCCTTTGCCGGACTGTCAAACGAATAAGCCAGCACTGGCGGCACACTATTGTCGGCGGCTACAACAACGAAACCTGCCCCGTCGACACTATAGATGTCTATATACGGGAAGTCATCATTCTCGATAAGCTTAATATTGGTGCTATCGATGGGCTTAAGTCCCGACTGACGGTATGTATTCCAGAAATTAACAGCCACATGCCTAGTGACACTCTTGTCAACAGGGGCGGCCATCAGCATGGTGCTAGTCAAGATGGCAGCACTCACGAGAACAATGTATTTTTTCATTTTCTGTAGTTTTCTATCCCCTCATTGAGCCAAGCCACGAATTTTTTCACGTCACGATCATACTTGTAGTTTTCCTTTGTAAGCACACGTCCGTCGGCATTCACGATAACATAATATGGCTGCGCATTCATATCAAACTCCGTTTTTTGATAGTTGAGGTTCTTGCGTCCCAGAGTTTTCAAGGTGCGACCTTTTGCATCGACCACCCATTCGTCTTCGGGGAGTTCGATAGTGTTTTCGTCGGCGAAAAGCGACACCATGACGAACTCTTCGTTGAGCAGACGCTTCACCTCAGGGTCAGTCCACACATAGTGTTCCATCTCGCGACAGTTGGCGCATGTCTTACCTGTGAAATCTATAAATACAGGCTTGTCCTGCTGGCGAGCAAAGGCTTTGGCTTCATCAAGGTCGAAAAAAGCCTCGAATCCTAATGGAACATGTAGCTTGTCAGCATACTTGCGATTGGCGGGGAGTTTGCCAATTTGTATAGTCCCTTCGGATGAGACTCCGCTATTTTCAGCTACAAGGCGCTCCATGTCGAACTCTTGGCTCGACTGTGGGGGCAGAAAGCCACTGAGGCTCTTCAGTGGGGCTCCCCAAAGGCCAGGTATCATCCAGACCACAAAAGCAAGATCTGCTATGGCAAGGAAGAGTCGCAGAGTCCCAATTTCCTTCACTTCATCGTCGCCCTTAAAGCGTAACTTGCCGAGCAGATAGAAGCCTAACATGCCGAATATGACAATCCACAAGGCCAGGTATATGTCGCGTGGCAACAAGCCCCAGTTGCAATAGAGGTCTGCCATCTGGAGGAATTTTAATCCAAAGGCCAACTCGAGGAATGCGAACGATACCTTGACCGTGTTCAACCACGAGCCGCTCTTCATATTCTTGAGGGCTTGCGGGAACATGGCCAGCAACGTGAATGGCAAAGCAAAACCTATGCCAAAACCAAGCATGGTAATCAAGCTCACCCAGCGGTCGGTCGAACTGGTGGTGAGGCCTACTAAAGCTGCACCAAGAATGGGGCCTGTGCAGCTGAACGACACCAGCACCGTGGTCAGTGCTATGAAGAAGGGAGCCAACCAACCGCCCTTGTCGGCCTGCTCATCACTGGTGTTAATCCACTTCTCAGGCATCTTGATTTCGAAGAGACCAAAGAAACTCAACGCAAAAATAAAAAAAACGACGAAGAAAATAAGGTTGGGAATCCAGTGCGTGCCAATAAAGTAGAGAGCCTCGGGTCCAAAAATGAGGGCCAGCACGGCTCCAAGTACTGCAAATATAAATACTATCGAGAAGCCGAAGAACCAGGCCTGACGGCGGCTCTTGCGCTTGTCGTCACCACTATGCATGAAGAAGTTGACCGTCATCGGGATCATCGGGAAGACGCAGGGTGTAAACATAGTAAGTATGCCACCACCTATAGCCAACAGAAATATCATGAGGAGACTTTGGCTTTTCTTTTCAGACTGATTGTCGGCCTCACGTGTTGCAACAACGGTCTCCTCTGGTTGCTCCTGCTCTTCTTCAACCTCAGTCTGTTGTAACTGTTCTTCCTCAGAGGACAGTCCCGTGGCTGCAACGGCTTCGGCCTTCACGGCACCCTTCACCTTGAAAGCGAAGTCGCGGTCTTCTGGAGCTATACAACTTCCATCGTTGCATAATTGGTAGCTGAACGTACCCTTCACCGTGAAGTCCTTCTCGCTGACCTTCTTTATCTTCTGGCGGAACGAGACAGTACCGCCAAACGACTTGACGACACAACCGAACACGGGATCCATCTCCTCATGGGGCTTAGGTTCCTGCACCTTGCCGACACGCTGATAGTCGGAACTCTCTTCGAATACGAAGTCGATAGGAAGCGGTCCTTCAGGCGAAGTGTATTGCGAATATAGATGCCATCCTGCATCAAGCTTAGCTGTGAAGACCAGTTCGGCTTCGGTGTCCGATGTCTCATTGACCTTGTATGTCCACTTTACTGGGTCGAGTTGTTGAGCCCACAGGCCCACCGAAAGGACCAGTCCAAGAAGTGTTACTGCAAACTTCTTCATCTTGTTGTATTACTATTTATTTTAGGTTGAACTTTATCTTGCGTTCTCCACGTGCGGTCTTTACCCGCACGGTGTACATGCCCTTGGGCATCTTTCTGATAGCTATCCGCTGTCCATTATTGTAGTTCTCTACACGTTTCACCACTTTGCCTGAGGCATTTACGAACACCACATCGGCCGAAGTGCTCTCAGTCGAAATGGTAACATAACCGTCTTCGAGATACGGGTTTATACGCACCTTCTCATCACTTACCACCGTTGCCTCAGGACGCTTGCTACTGACGGCACCTTGCTGAGCCGCATCGGCACTGCTCTCGACAACCTTCTCGGGCATACGAAATCCGCTGAGCCGAGCCAGACCGCGAGTGTCATTGCCAAACCAACGGTTACCCTTCTTGTCGACCGCCGTCTTATAAATGTTGCCAGCCGGCAACTGGCTATTTTTCGATGTGAACACCTCCCAGCGGTCAATACCGTCGAAAACAGCCACGCCAGCATTAGTGGCAAGCCACAGCAGTCCGTCGTCGTCGATTGCAATATCGTTAATCTGATTGCTCGGCAGAGGGCTATTACCTGTGTTCCAAGTACGCCACTCCTCGCCGTCAAAGCTGGTGAGTCCATTCAAGGTACCGAACCATTTCACATTCTCCTTATCAATAGCCACAGCGGGTACAATGTCGTCCGGAAGACCAGAGTTCTGCACGGTGTAGCTCACCCATTGACGGTCGTTGTACACACACACACCTGCGTTGGTGGTAATCCACTTGCGGTTAGCACGATCCACTGCCAAGTCAAGCACGAAGTCACTCAGGAGGCCGCAGTCCTCGGGCGTGAACTTCTCCCACGTATATCCATCATAGCGTATCACACCGCCGAGAGTCACACCTATCCAGTACACACCGTCGCGGTCCTGGGTTATCTCCTTCACAAACTTCATCTTCAGCCTACGAGTCTCGGTGCTGTACTCAGTCCAGTGCGTGCCATCGAACTCTATCACCCCATAATCGTCGGTACCTATCCATAGCACACCACGGCTGTCCACCATCAAGCAGTTAACAGACTGATTCTTCAGTTTCTCATTGAACATGGTATAGTCCATCCACTCAGCCCCGTTGAGGCGGCAGAGGCCCAAATATGTGCCCACCCACACACCACGGCTGTCGGGAGCAATGGCCGATATGTTGTTGCCACCAATGTCCGACGTCTGCGTGTCGTAAATCGTCCACGTGCCATTCTGCGCACTGGCCATCGTAAGACCCATAAGGCCCATAAGGCCCATCGCGATTATCTTTTTCATGTTTTATGTTTTTCTTTTTTTGCTGCTGGAAACAGGATATTATTCAGTATCAGTCTGTATCCAGGAGAATTAGGATAGAGTGAGAGGTCTGTCGGTGGATCGCCAACAAAGTGGCGGTAGTCCTCGGGATCGTGGCCGCCAAGAAAGGTCCATGTACCTTTACCGTACTCACCGTGCAGGTAACGCACCTCGTCGAGTTCCTTGTTCTCGGCCAGCACCACACAGCCACTTTTGACGTGCTGGCGGCGGAAGGCCGTGGTCTGTCCCATAAAACCGTGCACCACACGGGTGTGGTTCTGAGTGAGCATGGTAGGTATCCAGTCCCACTTGGCTGAAAAGTCAAAGAGGACAAAGAAGTCCGTTTTTTCATTAACAGCCTTCGCCCGCACGCGGTCGTCAACGTCGATGGTTGATATCTCGTATTCCGACGGATTGAGGCTGATACGGAAGTCTTTGAAGGCGAAGCAGCGGCTATAGTCGAGTGACTGCTGAGCATCGGGCTGAATGGGGTCACCGTCAAACATCTCGGCGCAGATGTCCACCCCTTCGGCGGCCAAAGCCACATCATAGCTATCCGGCGCCGAACACATGGCAAACAGGAAACCTCCGCCACTCACAAAGTCGCGTATCTTCTTGGCCACAGCAAGCTTCAGCTGACTCACCTTGCCGAAGCCCAGCTTGTGGGCCATGGCCTCCTGCGTGCGGACGTCCTCAATATACCACTGCTGCGAACGGTAGTTACCCCAGAATTTGCCGTACTGCCCCGTGAAGTCCTCATGGTGCAGGTGCAACCAGTCGTAGGTGGGCAGCACCCCGGCCATCACCTCCTCGTCGTAGACCACATCGTAAGGTATCTCGGCGTAGGTGAGCACCAGCGTCACCGCATCGTCCCACGGAAGCTTGTTCTTGGGCGAATAGACGGCTATCTTGGGAGCTTTCTGCAACCTCACGGCATCCATATTCACCGCCGGGTCGGCTATGTGGCTCAGTATCGCCGACGACTGTCCATCGGCAATCACCTCGCACGTCACCCCACGCAGCCGGCATTCGCGCTCCAGCGCGTCGGCATACTTGGTCATAAACGACCCGCCGCGGTAGTTGAGCAGCCACGTCACCTCCACGTCACGATGCAAAGCCCAATATGCTACGCCATAGGCCTTTAGGTGATTCTTCTGCACCTCGTCCATCGGCACCACGATATAGTTCGCGTACGCGTGCGCGATAAAAAAGAACGACAACAGCATCACCACGCCCTTTCTCGGTACGTTACGCAATGCAGTTGTATGTCGTCTTCCTGTTCTCAAGTCACTGAGTCTGATTTGTTTCACCCTCTCCCATCTCTCTCACGCTGTCTTTTTTCGCTTTCTCTCCCGTCGCCCGCGGCTCCTTTGGCTCGCAGCGGCGGTTTCTCTGTGCGGATAGGGGGGCTCGAACCCCCACCCCTCGCGGGACAAGATCCTAAGTCTTGCGCGGCTACCAATTACGCCATATCCGCATTCTCTTGATACTATTGGCCATCCGGCCGCGGTCGCTACAGGTCGAAGGCACCTGTGGCGGCAGCGGCGATAAACCCAAACCCCAGGATAATCACCAGCACTATCAGCACCAACGCCAGGCTGCCAAGCACGATGCCCACTATCGAGGTCACCTTTCCCGCCTGCAGCATTCCGTCGCCGGTGTAATACTCCGGGTGTTCCTGATAGGCCTTCATCCCTTTATTGCTGAATATCAAACCGATGATACCCAACACAAGCGTGATGCCAAGCCCGCTGGCCATCAGCGAGGCTATCCCCAACACCATCGACGCCACCGAATAGGGTGCGGTGCGTTTCGAACCAGTGTACAGCACATCTTGCTGATTTTCTTCCATATCTGTACTATCGTTTTTCTTCTAAGCCGATGCAAAGATACACTTTTTTTCCATTTTCTCTCGCCCACCGTCAATTTTTTAATGTTTTTTTACATCTCCCCCGCCGCCGTCCCTTCCGGCCATCTCCCGCGCACGCACGCCCCTCAGAACCACTTCGTTATACCGCCCCAAAACTCTATCTCACTGTGACACAGCCCCTTCTCCGCACCCTCTCTACCCCCTCTCTGGGTCCTCTCTACCCCCTCTCTACCCCCTCTCTACCCCTACCCTACCCCCTGGCGGCAGTCAACCGCGAGCCCGGCACCGCTATTTTTTTCTTCGGCCTCGCACAATAATCGAAAATCTTTATGTATTTTTGCATCCATGAATTATGCCACCACTATAGCCAAGCGCCTGGAACTCAACCAGCGACAGGTTGAAAAGACCATCGAATTGCTGGAACAGGGCGCCACCGTTCCCTTCATCGCCCGCTACCGCAAAGAGGCCACCGGCAGCCTCAACGAGGTGCAGATTGCCGCCATCCGCGACCTACTGCTGCGACTCAAAGAGCTGGACAAACGCCGCGAAGCCATCCTGCAAAGCATCGACGAGCAGGGCAAGCTCTCCCCCGAGCTGCGCGACCGCATCGAGAGCGCAGACAACATGACCGACCTCGAAGACCTCTACCTCCCCTACCGCCCCAAGCGCCGCACCCGCGCCACCATCGCCATCGAGAAAGGCTTCGAGCCACTGGCCGACGCCATCATGTCCGGCCGCTGGCGCGCCGAAAACGGCGAGTCCGACGACGACCTGCAGTTCGCACGCGACATCATCGCCGAGCGCCTCAGCGAAGACGCCGCCGCACGTCAGCGCGTGCGCAACGTCTTCCGCCGCCGCGCCATGCTCTCCTCGGGCCTGGCTCGCGGCGTGAAGGACGACGACGACCGCCTGGCCAAGTTCGAGTCCTGGACCGACTGGAAAGAGCCCATCGGCCGCGCACCCTCCCATCGCATCCTGGCACTCTTCCGCGGCGAGGAAGCCGGCGTGCTGAAAGTCCGCGTACGCCCCGACAACGACGACGAAGGCATTGAGGCTCTGAGCATAAGACAGAAAGTCTACACCGACAAGACGGTACTTCAGATGCGGCTGGCCACCGAAGACAGCTACAAGCGCCTCGTGGCGCCGAGCATCGAAACCGAATTCCGCAACCAGCTGAAAGAGCGCGCCGACCGCGAAGCCATTCGCGTCTTCGCCGAAAACCTGCGCCAGCTCCTCCTCTCCGCTCCTCTGGGACAGAAGCGCACCCTCGCCATCGACCCCGGCTTCCGCACCGGATGCAAGGTGGTGTGCCTCGACGCCCAAGGCCAGCTCCTCCACAACGAGACCATCTACCCCTTCACCTCCGTGCGCGAAGAGCGCGCCGCCATCAGCAAGCTCGAAGCCCTCGTCGAGGCCTTCCAAATCGAAGCCATCGCCATCGGCAACGGCACCGCCGGCCGCGAAACCGAAGAGGTGGTCCAGCGTTGCCACTTCAACCGCAAGGTGGTGGCCGTGAGCGTCAGCGAAGCCGGCGCCTCCGTCTACAGTGCCAGCGACGTGGCTCGACGCGAGTTCCCCGACTACGACATCACCGTCCGCGGCGCCGTGAGCATCGGTCGCCGCCTCATGGACCCTCTCTCCGAACTCGTGAAGATCGACCCCAAAAGCATCGGCGTCGGTCAGTATCAGCACGATGTGGACCAGAAACTCCTCGCCGCAAGCCTCGCCGACACCGTCGAGAGCTGCGTCAACTCGGTCGGCGTCGAGCTGAACACCGCCTCCCGCGAACTCCTCTCCTACGTGAGCGGCATCGGCCCCGCACTGGCCGACAAGATAGTGAGCCACCGCAACGCCCACGGCGCCTTCCCCGACCGCCAGAGCCTCAAGCAGGTGAAAGGGCTCGGCGACAAGGCCTTCGAGCAGTGCGCCGGATTCCTGCGCGTCCGCGAAAGCCACAACCCCCTGGACCGCAGCGCCGTACACCCCGAGCGCTACGCCCTCGTCGAGCGCATGGCTCGCAGCGTCGGCGCCGACGTGGAGTCACTGATGCGCGACAAAGCACTGCGCGACATGCTGCGGCTCGACGACTTCGTCACCGACGAGTGCGGCCTCCCCACACTCCACGACATCATGCGCGAACTCGAAAAGCCAGGCCTCGACCCGCGCGCTCGCTTCGAGGTGTTCGAATTCGACAAGAACGTCACCCGCATCGAGGACGTCAAGGAGGGCATGGTGCTGCCAGGCATCGTGACCAACCTCACGGCCTTCGGCGCCTTTGTCGACATCGGCGTCCACCAGGACGGCCTCGTCCACGTGAGCCAGATGGGCTCCGGACGACGCGTCAACGACCCCTCCGAGGTCCTGCACCTCCACCAGCACCTCAAAGTCAAGGTCCTCGACGTCGACCTCCGCCGCCACCGCATAAGCCTCACCCTCAAGGGCATCGACGGCTGACCGCCGCCCCGCAGACCGGCCCAGCAAAACAACAACACAATAATGGGAAAGCACCCAAACACCCGCATATAAATCAACACAAACAAATATATATGGAACAGGAACAAAAACAGAAAAAACCTCTGAGCTTCGGAGCCACCATGCTGGCTTCGGCTCTCGGCGTGGTCATCGTGTCCGCCGTCTGCGGACTGCTGATGCTGCTGACCATGATTTCCATGGTGCTGTCGCTGAGCAAGATGGACTCCTCCTCCACCACCATCGTCAAGGCCAACACCGTGCTCAAAGTCGACCTTGGCAAGATTAGCGGCGACCGCACGGGCACAGGGCTCAGCATGAGCCTCGGCGAAGGCAAGACCGTCGGCCTCATCGACGCCGTCCACGCCATCCAGGCCGCCGCCTCCGACGACCGCATCACAGCACTCTACCTCACCGACCCCGGCACCAGCTCCCTCGGCTGGGGCTCCATGACCGAGCTCCGCGACGCGCTCGCCGCCTTCCGGCAGAGCGGCAAACCCGTCCTGGCCTACGCCACCGCCTACTCCCAAAGCGGCTACTACGTCGCCTCCCTCGCCGACGACGTCTGCCTCCACCCCAGCGGCATGGTCGACTTCCGCGGCATCGGCGGCGAAGTGATGTACTACAAAGACCTGCTCGAAAAACTGGGCGTCGAGATGCAGCTCATCCGACCCGAAAGCTGCTCCTACAAGAGCGCCGGCGAAGTCTACACCCGCAACAGCATGAGCGACGCCAACCGCGAACAGATACGCGCCTACATCGGCAGCACCTGGCGCACCCTCCTCTCCGCCGTCTCCGCCAGCCGCGAAATCCCGGTCCAGACCCTCAACCGCGTGGCCGACGACCTCAGCGGCTTCATGGCCGACGACGCCCGACGCTCACTCCTCGTCGACACACTCTGCTTCGAAGAGGACGTGCGCGCCATGCTCAAGTCCGACAAATACAACGGCCGTCAGCTCCTCCCCGTCGAGAAATACGCCGACAACGTCAAGCACGCCCCCAACAAGGCCAAGGACGCCATCGCCGTCATCTTCGCCGAAGGCAACGTGATGGACGGCTCCGCCAAAGGCTTCGACCAAGGGGTCTACGGCGACGACATCGTGAAAGCCCTGCGCGACGCCGCGGCCGACGACGACGTGAAGGCCATCGTCCTCCGCGTCAACTCACCCGGCGGACAGGCCACCGCCAGCGAGAGCATGACCCACGCCGTCATCCAGGCTCGCAAGTCCAAACCCGTCATCGTCTCCATGGGCGACCTCGCCGCCAGCGCCGGCTACGAGATGTCGTGCATGGCCGACGCCATCGTCGCCCAACCCACCACCATCACAGGCTCCATCGGCGTCTTCGCCACCCTGCCCAACGTCCAGAAACTCATGCGCCAGAAGCTGGGCGTGGCCGCCGACACCGTGGGCACCAACCGCAACGCCAACGGCCTCACCGTCTTCCGTCCCCTCTCCCCAGCCGCTCAGGCCATGATGACACGCAACGTCGAGGACTTCTACAAGGTCTTCGTGGGCCGCGTGGCCGAAGGTCGACACATGTCCTTCGACGAGGTGCACAGCATTGCACGCGGACGGGTGTGGACCGGCGCCGACGCCATCGCCATCGGCCTCGTCGACACCCTGGGCGGCATCGACGCAGCCCTCGCCATCGCCGCCGACAAGGCCGGCATCGACAACTACCGCGTCAAGGAGTTCCCCGCCGAGAAAGACACCTGGACCCAGCTCTCCGAACTGCTCGGCGAAAGCAGCGACTCCGACCTCACCCTCGGCGCCAAGGCCCGCCTGGCTCTGCGCTGGCACCGCGCCAGCCGCGCCGCACAGTCCCTGTCACGCCTCGAGAGCGACCTCCTCTACGTCGCCGGCAGCGAAGGCGTCCAGGCAAGACTGCCTTTCGTGCTGATCGACTGAAAAAAAAACACACCCGGATGCACTTTTTCCTCTCAATATCGGAAAATTGTTGTATCTTTGCAGCACGAAATTTACAAACAAAATAATAACAATCGTCTAACAACTAACGGGTTAGACGGCAAAAACAAAGAAGATGAAAAAAGGAATCCATCCCGAAAACTACCGCCTCGTGGTGTTCAAAGACATGTCCAACGACAACATGATCCTCACGAAGAGCTGCGCCAACACGAAAGAAACCGTAGTCTACACCGACGGCAAGGAGTACCCCGTGGTGAAACTCGAAATCTCGAACACCTCGCACCCCTTCTTCACTGGCAAGCTGAAACTCGTTGACACCGCCGGTCGCGTCGACAAGTTCATGAACAAATACAAAAAGTACGCCAAGAAGGCCGAGTAAGAAAACCCTCCCCCCCCCACCCCCCGCAATATCTATAGATTTATAGATCTCCGCGAAGCGGGAGAAAAACCGCCCACCGCAAAATCTACATAGATTTATAGATCTCCGCGAAGCAGGAGGAAAAAAGCTCCCCGAAAACGGGAGAACGAGAGTAAAGAGAGAAAAGTAATTTGTTTTAGATTTTATGATCTAGAAACCCCGCCCAATCCGGACGGGGTTTTCTATTTGTGTCTGCCGCATACCCCCTCCACGGGGGCACGCAGCTAAAACTTGTACGTATAGCCCATCGCGAGCCAGCCCACGAGGCCGTGCTCGTAAGTGTAGCTCTTCAGTATGGTGCCGCTGGAGTTGGCGTCCACGACACGGTCCATCACATAGTCCGCCATCAGCGACAGGTCCACGCTGCTGCGCCGCGTGAGCGTCCACTCCACACCCACTGCCCCACGGACACGGTTCAGGTAGACCGAGTTGAACCCGTCCAGGAACCACCCCGCCTCGCTGCTGGACACCCCCTCCGCGGGGAGGTACTCGTCGGTGGTGGCGTTGTATCGGGCCGCGATGGCGGGGGCGTTGATGGTGTTCCTCAGCTCCACCGAGGCGTAGGGCACCACCGCCCGCAGCCCGCGATACTGCAGCTTGAGGCGGCTCTTGAGCGTGAGGGCCGTGCGCGGGTTCTGGTATTCGTTCATGTCGCCCGAGCGGTAGGTGGCCTGGAAGCGCTCCTTCAGCGACAGGCGCCACACCCCGATGTCGTAGCTGTACGAGGCGTCGACCATCAGGCGGTGCCGTATGCTCTTGAAGGTACTGTTGGCGGTGCTGTAGGGCGCTATGAGGGCGTAGGCCACGCCCACCTTGGCGCCGCGGAACATCTTGTATCGTATCCCCACGGTACCCTGCACTCGGTCGAACGACTGGAAGTTGTTGTCCATGCGGGCCTCCACCTCGAAGGTGAGGTGCAACCCACGGGCTATCTTCTTGTCCACCGTGCCGCTGAGGCGGGCCCCGACCTCGGGGTCGAGGGCCACATCGGTCTGCCCCATGGCGGGTCGCGACGCCAGGGTGCAGACCGACAGGAGTGCTGCTGCAAGCAGTATTCTCTTGTGTTTCATACAATTCTTCTTTTAGCGTAAACTATTAATGCCAGCCGCCACCGCCGCTATAGGAGGACAGCGACACGCTGCTGCCGCCGCTCACGGTGGGGTTCTCCACAATCATGCCGCCGGAGTGCGTCGTGCCGCCGCTGACGGTCACACTGCTTTTCACGGTGGGCTGCTGCGACGCCGAGACCACCATCGTGGAGCCGCCGGAGCTCGGCGTCTTGAAGCAGTAGACGTTGCTGCCGTCGTCGAGCGAGTACCACACGTTCTTGGTCCACGACGAGGCCCTGTAGCAGCTCTGCGTGAGCTGGGCGCCGTTCTCGAGCGCTCCGCAGGTGAGCAGCACCCCACCCTCGATATAGAGTTTGTACCGGCTCTCGGTGTTGGCGTCGAGGGCCACCTCGGCGTTGTTGGAACCGCTGCAGATGGCGCAGACCACGCCGCCTTGGATATAGAAGTTGCCGTTGGCGTCGATGCCGTCGTTGCCTGTGGAATGGGCGTAGACGTAGCCGCCGCTGATAGTGATGTGCGACGCAGCGTTGATGGCGTCGTCCGACGACTGGCTGTACACGCTCCCGCCGCTGATGGTCAGGGTGCCTTTGGTTTCTATGCCTTCGTGGCTCGAGGCTCTGACGACGATGTCGCCACCGCTGATTTCTATGTTGCCGTCACACTTGATGCCTTTGGCGCCTACGCTGTTGTCGCTGCTGCTCTCGCCGGGCCGTCCGCCGCCGCCAGGCCTTCCGCCACCGCCGGGCCGTCCGCCGCCACCACCGCTCGACGACGAGGTGCCGAAGTTGGAGCCGGTGACGGTGATGTCTATCGTGCCGCCGCGGAAGTAGGCCACGCTGTCGCAGCTGATGCCCTTGCCGCCCGTGCCGCTGTTGGTTATGGTAAGGGTGCCGGCGTTCATCTCGAACATCTTGTCCGCCTTCACACCGGCGGTGCCGCTGGTGTCGCCGCTCTCCACGATGGTGCTGCCCGTCACCGCGAGGGTGGTCACACCGCCGTCGAAGCGCACAAGGCTGTCGCTGCTGAAGGCCTTCTTGCCGTCGGCAGAGACCGTGACGTTGACGGTGCCGCCGCTGACGAGGATATAGTTCTTCCCCCTCACGCCGTGTCCGGCCGAGGAGGTGATGTTGAGCGTGCAGCCGCTGTTGATGGCCACCCAGTCGTCGGAGGTGAGTCCCGCTTTGCCGACAGCGCTGATGTTCAGCGTTCCGTCGCCGTGCAGCACTATCTGGCCCTCGCTGAAGAAGGCGGCCTTCTCGTCCTCGTCGTCGGGGGTGAGGGCGTAGTTGGTGCCGTCGCCGAGGGTGTTGGTCCCGCTGAGGTAGACGTCGGCCTGCTTGCCGTCGTTCGGGGTGGCGAGGCCCTGTATGTTGATGGCGGCCCCCTTGGGATTCACAAGGCCCAGGTTGTTCAGCTGCAGCATCTGCTTGCGGCCGCTGTAGAGCTTGAAGTAGCCGTTGTTGGAGGTCCCCGTGAGGACATACAGCACCTTGCGCGTGCTGGTGTTGGTGATGGTGACGGCGTTGTTGCTGACCGTGGCGGTGAGGCTGTCGTCGGTGCCGCTGACGCTGGCCGCTCCGCTGGTCGAGAAGACCACAACCACCTTGTGGTCGTAATCGCCGGCCTCCGTGCTCGTGGTGTCCACCACGCCTTCCTCGACGGTGATGCTGTTGCTCTCGTCGGTGGAGGTGATTGTGTCTTTGCCGCATGCGGTTGCCAGCAGGGCGGCGACGGGAATGGTGAGCAGAAGGAGTGTTTTCTTCATCGCTGTGCTATTTTTTCTTGAACTTGGTAATCATGTCTATGTCGTTGGGTTCGGGGTCGTCGGGGATGTAGGTGACCTTCAGGAAGGCGGTGTCTTTGAGAAAGTCGATGCTTCCCACCTGCACCTTGACGATGTCGAGTCCTGTGCGCTCGCGCAGGTCGGCGAGCAGCTCTTCGCGGCGCTCCGGGTGTATAAGGGCTATCTTCTCATAGGTGATTATCTTGTTGGCCTTGCGGTTGAACATGCCCACTGCTTCGAGCACCCATATGATGAGGATGAACAGCACGTTGACGGCAGCGAACGAGGCGTAGCTGGTGGCCATGCCGGCTCCGTTGATGATGCTGATGGCGATGAGCACAAAGAGGTACGTCATCTCGCGGATGGGCAGCTGCTCGGTGCGGTAGCGTATCATGCTGAAAATACCGAAGAGGCCGAGGGCTATCCCCACCTCCACCTTCATATTCTGCAGGTTGTAGAGGATGAAGAAGATAGCCGTCGAGAAGAGCATATAGGTGAAGTAGTAGTCGCGTCGGCGGCTCTTGCGGTAGTAGAAGAAGTGGGTGACTATCCAGCACACCAGCAGGTTGATGCAGAAGAGGATGAGGAGTCTCCACAATCCCGGACCGTCGAAAAGGGGCAGCCCCAGGAAGTCGACGGGATCCTCTTCTGCACTGCCGAACTGTGCGGCAATGGCGGGGTCGAATGCTTCTTGTAACAGTTTCATATTACTACAGGGGTTTTAAGTTTCTCAATATACAGGAGTTTCTGCTTGAAGCGGTTGTATTTAGCCTCCGGGTCGGTGAGGGCGGTCCCGATGCAGTACTTGCTCATGCGACGCGGCAGGATGTGCATATCGTGCAGCGCCCGTTCGATGTCGGAGAGCGGGGCGCCCACTTCGTGCTTCACCTCTATGACCAGCAGATGGGCGATGTCGGCGTCGATACCGGTGGCGCGGTTGTGGAAGGTGATTCCGCGGTCTATGGTGATGCGCTCGCTCATGCCTTTGTCCACAAGGGTGATGCGCTCAAAGCGGTTTTCGAGGCACTCGTGGAGGGTGGCAACGGGATAGGGGGTGTTCTCGTCGACGAACTGCCTGACCTCCGGCACCTCCAGGCAGCGGTCGAACTGCTCCACCCCGATGGGAATTCTCACCTTGCGGGTCTTCTTCTTGTTGTTCTTGTTCTTGATTTCGAAGAAGGTGGTGTCGGTGGCCCGATAGGTGCGCACGCGGAGCTTCTGGCGGTTGAGCTTCTTGTTGTGGTGCATGGTGTACATGTCCAGCCCCTCGGTGTCGAAATAGAGCGTGCGGTAGGGTGCCAGCGGGTTGCCCTCGATTTGCTGCACGTAGTAGCCCTCCGCTATCCGCGACAGGAGTTCTTCCAGCTGGAGGGCCGAAGCCATATACTTCTGGTCCACCCGGCTCATGAGCATCACGGCCTTCATGTCGTCGAGCCCGATGGGCGCCATCTGGTCAAGGACGCTCATTTGTAGCTGTATTCGAAGGTCTTGGTGCTTTCCAGTTTGCCGTTGGGCTTGTAGTTGTACTGCACCTTGCGCGTTCCGTCTTCGTTGTACTCGAATTTCTTGATGCGCTGCACGTGGTTCTTGTCGTCGTACTCTATCTGCCGGGCGCACTTGGTGTTGGTCCCCTCGTACTCGTAGACGGTGCGTTTCTTCTGCCCATAGGAGGCATACTCTATCTCCTCGACCTTGCGGCCTTCGGCGTCGTAGGTGACCACATTGTCGAGGTAGGGCGTCTGGGAGCCCTGCTTGGTATTCCACTCTTTGACCACGAGGTTCTTCTTGCGCTCGCGCTTGCCGCCCTTCTCCTGGGCAAACACGGTACCGCCAATGAGGCACAAGGCAATCATCAAAACGATTTTTCGGTCCATTCTCATGTTGTTTCTCTTTTTATAAATGTAATTTACAATATTTTGGGCAACACCACACCACAGCCGGCCCGACAGCAAAAGTAGTCATATTCCGCCATACGGGTTCTCCAAATAGCGCCAAAAGATAGCATAATAATGGCGTTTACGTAAAAAAAGCGTATCTTTGCACAGCAAAAAAGAGGACACGATGAACAGTAGCAACAGCACTATATCACTCAACGAGAGGGAGTTCCTGGCGGAGCCGGCGATGGTCAGATACCGTCATTCGGAGCCCGGCGGCGTGCAGCTACCACAGCAACGGCCGTTCTTCACGGCCAGCGACCGGCTGACGGTAATCGACGAGGGGGAGATAGGCATCAGTGTCAACGCCCATCCTTTCCTGCTGACGGCCGGCCAGCTGCTGTACACGGCGAAGGGGAGCATCGTGCTGATAAGCCGCGAGAGCGAGGACTTGGAGCTTCGGAGCTGCCGGATTGACGTGGCGCCCAACGGGCAGGTGCACCCCCACCACCGTGTATTCGAGACGGACGAGGGGCTGAAGGAGCGGCTGGGGCACTACCTGGAGCTGATAGGCATCTACGGCAACAGCCGGCCGGCCGCCACAAAGCCTCTGCAGCAGGCCCTGCTGGCCGACATCTTCGGGTCGGGGAAGGTGGTGGAGACGGTGAGCCACCCTTCGCACGGGCAGCGTCTCTTCAACCGGTTCATAGAGCTGGTAGGGGAGCAGACGGCGGTGCGGCGCGATGTGGAGTACTACGCGACGCGGCTCCACGTGTCGGGCTCGCAGCTGATGAAGACGGTGAGGCGGACGAGCGGACGGACGGTGCTGGAGTGGATAGACCTGCGGACGGTGATGCAAGCAAAGGCTCTGCTGTCCTACAGCGACAAGACGGTGGCGGAGGTCGGGTACGAAGTGGGGATGGAGGACGCGAACTACTTCTCGCGCTACTTCAAGCGCCAAACGAGCCTCACCCCGACAGAATACCGGAAAAGCGAGAACTGAAGAGAGTGTGTGCGGGAAGAGCAGCGGAAGAGGGTCCCCTCCGAAGCGCAGCCTCTCTACCCCCTCTCTACCCTCTCTACTGACTGCTGACCGCTAACTGCTGACCGCTGACCGCTAACCGCTGTATTCTTAACTATTGGCTTGACTACTGAACTACTGTCTACTGCCTACTTAATCTTAACAGTTACAGCAGCTCTGCGATAGCCTCATCGACGGCGCGCATGGGGTCGGTGGGTTCGAAGCGGCGTACCACCTGGCCGTTGCGGTCGACGAGGAACTTGGTGAAATTCCACTTGATGTCAGGATTGCTGTCGTAGAGGCTGTCCTGAGCGCGGAACAAGCGGTCGAGGTAGGCGCCGCGCGGGTCGGTGGTGTCGAAGCCGGCGAAGGGGGCCTGCGCCTTGAGCCAGGTGAAGAGGGCGTCGGCGCTGTCGCCGTTGACGTCGATTTTGGCCATCTGCGGGAAGGTGGTGTTGTAGGTACCGGTGCAGAAGGCATGGATTTCGTCGTTGGTGCCCGGGGCCTGGGCGCCGAACTGGTTGCAGGGGAAGTCGAGGATTTCGAGGCCGCGGCCGTGGTATTTGAGGTAGAGTTTCTGGAGCTCTTCGTACTGCGGTGTGAAGCCGCACTGGGTGGCGGTGTTGACGACGAGGATGACGCGCCCCTGGAGGTCGGCGAGGGGGATGGTGTCGCCGGCGCCGTCGAGGGCGGAGAACTGGTAGATGTTGTCGGTCTGCGGAGAAGCGGCAGGGGCATCGGGACTGGGTTTGCAGGCGCCGAAGGCGAGGAGTGCGACGGCGGCGAGGGTCAATAGACGTGCATGTTTCATTGTGTTGTTTTTTAATTGTTTCGGGGTGCAAAAATACACATATTTTATAATACGAATAAAAAATATTTTGTCGGGTGGGGGGAAATGAGTAATTTTGCAGCCAGTTATGGAAAGGAAATACAGGAGACTTACGGCTGAGGAAGTGGCCCAGCTGGAACGGCAGGGCAACCGGGCCGACGACTGGGGTGCGGTGTTGGTGGTGGAGCCGTTCGACGCGGTGTGTGTGCAGGGCAACCGGTTCGGCGGCGAGGTGCGAATCGGGGCTTTGTGCCGGCAGCCGGCGGAGGCCGACGGGCTGCGCGAGGGTATATACGACAGCAATATAGTGGACACGACAATCGGAGACCACGCGAGGGTGCACGATGTGCGGATGTTGAGGGGCTACACGGTGGGCGACGGTGTGACGTTGTCGTGTATCGACGAGATAAGCGCCGACGGCGCACCCGCTCCGTGGCTGGAGCCAATGAACGAGAACGGTGGCCGCCGCATCAAAGCCAGCCCGGGCATGACGGTCGGCATGGCCTACCTCTGGGCCCGCTACCGTGGCCGCAAGGCTTTGCAGGAGAGGCTGGAGGCTTTTGCCGAAGCGGGCGGCCCGCTGGCATCGGTAGGCGACTGCTGCACGATAAGGAACACTTCGACGGTGCGCAACGTGGCGGTGCTGTCGCGTCCTGACGACCCGACGACGATAGACACCTGCACGGCGCTAACGGACGGTGTGGTGGGCACGGGCTGCCGTCTGGAATACGGGGTCATCGCCCACCGTTTCCTGCTGGGCGAGCATGTGCACCTCGAGGACGGGCTGCGGCTGAACGATACGGTGGTGGGCGACAACAGCCGTCTGGCGCGCTGCGAAGTGGGAAGCAGCATCATCTTCCCGTCTCACGAGCAGCACCACAACAATTCGTTCCTGATAGCGTCGCTGGTGATGGGACAGAGCAATGTGGCGGCGGGTGCGACGATAGGGAGCAACCACAACAGCCGTACGGCTGACGGGGAGCTGGCCGCCGGAAGGGGCTTCTGGCCGGGTTTGTGCTGCTCGTTCAAGCATCCGAGCCGCTTTGCGAGCTTCTGTCTGGTGGCGAAGGCTGACTATCCGGCGGAGCTGGATGTGCGGCTGCCGTTTGCGCTGGTGAGCAACAACGCGAGGGAGGACCGTCTGGAGGTGATGCCTGGCTACTGGTGGATGTACAATATGTACGCGATGGACCGGAACAGCAGGAAGTTCGCGGCGAGGGACAAGCGCAGTGTGAAGAAGCAGAATATAGAGTTCGAGAGCCTTGCACCTGACACCGCCGAGGAAATACTGCACGGCATGGAGCTGTTGCGAGGTTGGATGGCGGCATCGTCAGCCGACACGGTATATGCCAACGGAATGGAAAAAAGCAAGCGCAAGACAGTGGTGCTCAAGGCCGCCGAGGGGCTTAAGGCCTACGAGGAGATGCTGGTCTACTATGCAATGAAGCATCTCACCGCTCTCGGCGAAGGGTTGCCGTCAGCACCGGCGAGCGTGGAGAGGGAGTGGGTGAACATCGGCGGGCAGCTGGTGGGGCGCAAGGATATGGAGAGGCTGATTGCAGCAGTGGAGAAGGGAGAAGTGAAGGACTGGAAGGGCCTGAACGCGAGGCTCGACGAGCTGTGGCGGCGATACCCGGAGGAGCGTGATGCGCATGCCTACTACGTGCTGTGCCGGCTGGCGGGGGTGAAGGAGCTGGACGAGCGGCTGTGGGAGGGCTACAGGGCGCGGTACGAGGAGATTAAGGAGTATGTGGCCCGACAGGTCAAGGCTTCGCGGCAGAAGGACAATGAGAACCGGTTCCGGAGGATGATGTGTTGGGACGAGGATGAGTGGCAGGCGGTGATGGGGAATTGAGAGTTAAGAGTTAAAAGTTAATAGTTGAAATTTGAAAATATTAGACAATATGACAAGAAAGTTTTTTGCAATGGCCATGTGCGCCATGCTGGTTTGCGGCAGCGCGATGGCCCAGAAGAAGAAACAGGCTCAGCCAGACTACAACGGAGGCATCACGACCGAGATGATGCAGCAGATGAAGAAGGGCTTCGGCGGCTCGGCCTCCGACAAGGCCCTGCGCAACATCATGGTGAACCAGAGCCCGCAGAAGCTGGCCATGAACTACGAGAACGCCACGAAGTTCGACTCACACTTCAGCCACCGTGTGGTCAGCAAGGCCGTCACCGACCAGAAGAGCAGCGGCCGCTGCTGGATGTTCACCGGCATGAACGTGCTCCGCAACCAGGCCATCCGCAAACACCACCTGCCCGCCGACTTCCAGTTCTCGCAGGCCTACCTCTTCTTCTACGACCAGCTGGAGAAGAGCAACCTCTTCCTGCAGGCCATGATAGACACATACAAAAAGCCCATGAACGACCAGGAAGTGGAGTGGCTCTTCAAGAACCCCATCGGCGACGGCGGCCAGTTCACCGGCGTGGCCAACCTCATCGACAAGTACGGCCTCGTACCGGCCGACGTGATGCCCGAGACCTACAACACCAACAACACCAGCAGCATCAGCAACCTCATAGCCCTCAAACTCCGCGAGGACGGTCTGCAGCTGCGCGAGATGGCAGCCCAGAAGGGCATGACGCCTGCAAAACTCCAGGCCAAGAAGACCGAGATGCTCGCCACCATCTACCGCATGCTGGCCCTCACCATGGGCGAGCCCCCGGCCCAGTTCTCCTGGCAGCAGAAGGACGCCAAGGGCGAGATCGTGGAGACCGCCACCTACACTCCCAAGGAGTTCTACGAGAAGTTCGCCAAGACCGACTTCAGCAAGTACTACATGGTGATGAACGACCCCACCCGCGAGTACTACAAAGTCTATGAGATCCAGTACGACCGCCACGTCTACGACGGCCAGAACTGGCGCTACCTCAACCTGCCTATGGAGGACATCGCCCCCATGTGCATAGCCTCCATCAAGGACAGCACCATGATGTACTTCTCCTGCGACGTGGGCAAGTTCCTCAACCGCGACAACGGCCTGATGGACATGAACAACTACGACTACGAGAGCCTCATGGGCACCACCTTCGGCATGGACAAGAAGCAGCGCGTCAGCACCTTCGCCAGCGGCAGCAGCCACGCCATGACACTCTGCGCCGTCGACCTCGACAAGGACGGCAAGCCGCTGAAGTGGATGGTGGAGAACAGCTGGGGGCCTGACTACGGCTGGCAGGGCAACCTCATCATGACCAACGACTGGTTCAACGAGTACATGTTCCGCGTCGTCCTCGAGGAGAAGTACATCCCCGCCAACATCCGCGCCATGATGGACCAGAAACCCGTCATGCTCCCCGCCTGGGACCCCATGTTCGCCCCCGAGGAGTAGCCGAGCCGCAAAAAAAGAACTAAACCCTTAACCCTTAACCCTTAACTCTTAACTCTTAACCCTTAACTAATAGATGCAAGCGAGACGCTGGATGCTGATAGCAGCCTTGATGACGATGTCGCTGACGGCGGGTGCCAAGATAGAGCACCTGCTGCCCACGCCGCAGAAGGTGGCGAAGGGGTCGTACCCTGCCGTCGACCTGCATAGCGGCATCCGCTTTGCCACCCCGCCCAACGAGCGCGTCGCCAAAGCCTTTGAACTCCTTCTGGGCCTGACCGACACGCCGACGGCCGGCACCGTGGTGACCGTCAACTATGTGGACAGCATCGAAGGGGCCTACGACTACCGGCTCGAGGGGTACGCGTGCGAGGCCTATCGCCTGGTGGTGGCCGAGGGCATCACCATCGACGCCGTCAGCGACGAGGGTGTGATACACGCGGTGCAGACCCTCTGCCAGCTGGCCGAGGGCTGGGACGGCGGACGGCGGAAGGTGGAGAGCTGCACCATCACCGACTGGCCGGCCTTCAAACTCAGGGGCTACATGCACGATGTGGGGCGCAGCTACATACCCTTCGACGAGCTGAAGAAGCAGATCCTCCTCTTCGCACGGTTCAAAGTGAACACCTTCCACTTCCACCTGACCGAAAACCAAGCCTGGCGCTTCGAAGTGAAACAGTATCCCGCCCTCACCTCGGCGGCCTCGATGGTGCGCTTCGCGGGGCTCTACTACAGCCAGGAGCAGTGTCGCGAGCTCGACGAGCTCGCCTACAACTGCGGCATCACCATCATACCCGAAATCGACATGCCGGGTCACAGCGACGCTTTCGAGCGCGCCATGGGGCACGCGATGCAGACCGCCCAAGGGATGACGGAGCTGAAGAACATACTCGACGAGGTGGCGGCTGTGTTTGTCCACGCACCGTACATCCACATCGGGGCCGACGAGACGGCCATCACCTACCCTAACTTCCTGTCCACCATCACGAACCACATCCACAGTCTGGACAAGCGCGTGGTGGTCTGGAATCCGGCGAGCAACCTCGCCATAACAAGCACGTCGGGTGTCGACATGACGCAGATGTGGAGCGCCGCAGGGAAGAAGGTAGCGGGGCTGCCCAACATCGACTGCCGATACAACTACATCAACCATTTCGACGTCTTCTCGGACCTTGCCGCCATCTACCGCAGCAAAATATACTACGCCCCGCGGGGCGACGCCGAGTTGGCGGGCACCATCAGCGCCGTATGGAACGACCGTTTCATCGCCACCTCGGACGGCATCATGGCACAGAACAACGTCTACGCCAACGTCCTTGCATCGGCCGAACGGGCCTGGAAAGGGGGCGGCGACGCCTATATCGACGAGGGGGGCGTCGTGATGCCCACCGCCGGGCGCGAGCTGGACGAGTTCACCGATTGGGAACGTCGTTTCCTCTTCCACAAGGAGCACTCGCTTTCCGGCGAGCCCATACCGTACGTCAGGCAGTCGAACGTGCGATGGCTGATTGTCGGCCCCTTCCCAAACGGTGGGAACCCCGACGCCAGCCTCCCGCCCGACACCGCAGGGCCCGCTCCGCAATACCGTTTCGGCGGGGTCACCTACACCCCGACGGCCGCCGTTGGCGCCGCCGTCTATCTGCGTCACACCTGGGGCACCCTCGTGCCGGCGTTCTTCAAAAATCCCGAACCCGGCACCACGGCCTACGCATGGACCTACGTCTACTCCCCCACCGACCAGACCGCCGGCGCACTGATAGAGTTCCAGAACTATTCCCGCTCCGAGAAGGACCTCACCGCCCCAGACGGGCAATGGGACCGGCGCGGCTCACGCATCTGGCTGAACGGCACCGAGCTGACGGCGCCGCAGTGGGACAACACGGGCGTCAGCGTCACCAACGAAACACCTCTCGGCAACGAGAACTTCACCGCACGCCAGCCGCTCCGCGTCGGCCTGAAACACGGATGGAATCTGGTATTCATGAAGCTGCCCTATATCGACGCTCCTGGGGTGAGGCTCGACAAGTGGATGTTCACATTCGTCCTCACCGACACCGCGGGGCGTGCCGCGCTCGACGGCATCGTATATTCGCCCCGCCAACACGCCGCCCCCGAGGGCGTTCCCGTCGTCTATACCGACAGCGGCCGCATTGTGGTCTCCGGGGCCGAAGGGGCCCTTGTGCGGCTGTTCGACATAGAAGGCCGTCTCGTCGACGCCCAGCGCTCGACCTATGGCCCTCTCTATTTCTCACCGTCGCACCCAGGCACATACATTGTCGACCTCGGCGACCAGAAAACACGTAAGGTAATACTCAACAGATAGTTAACACAACCCGATAGAAACAACACATCAAACAAAAGAAGACAATGAAACAGACAATCCTTGCTATGGCCGCTTTCGCGGTGATGTTTGCCGCCTGCGGCACAAAAGAGCAGACAAACGAAAACAAAGAAAACACAATAACACAAGAAAAAATGGAACTCAAGAATGTGAACGAGCGCGTCAATATGGGCGCGAAACTGTACGTCACGCCGCAGCCGGCGCTGATGATCGCCACCTACGACGCCGAGGGCAACCCCGACGTGATGATGGCCGCCTGGGGTGGCCAGTACGAGGGCAACCAGGTCTGCTTCCAGCTCAGCAGCCACAAGACCACCGACAACCTGCGCCTCAACAAGGCCTTCACCCTCAGCTTCGCCGACGCCCGCACGGTGGCCGAGAGCGACTACTTCGGCATCGCCAGCGGCCGCGACGTGAAGGACAAGGTCGCCCACGTGGGCTTCCACTGCACCAAAAGCCAGAACGTCAACGCCCCCATCATCGACGAGTACCCCCTGGCCATGGAGTGCAAGGTGGTGGAGCTCATCGAGCGTGAGAACGACGGCGCCTTCGTCGTGGGCGAAATCGTCAACGCCGTAGCCGACCCCGCCATCCTCACCGACGGCAAGATCGACATCAAGAAGCTCAACCCGCTGGTGTGGGACGGCTCGAGCCTCAACTACTTCACCATCGCCGACAGCGTGGGCAAGGCCTGGAACAGCGGTATGAAGCTGAAATAAACCCCACCTTACGCCAACACACAAGAAGGCTTTCTGCAGCAGCAGGGAGCCTTCTTTATTTGTTAAAGTATGTTAAAGGATTATATTTTTAATCCAAAGGCACAATAATCTGCTTCAAGCAACGTTTGTTCGTATGATTAAAAGATTAATCATAAGTTTAATAATTAAATCAATAGAACATGTCAAAAACTGGAAATGAATCGGTATCGGCCCTGACCAAGGCCGAAGAGCAGGTGATGCAGGCCGTGTGGCAGTTGGGTGAAGGCTTTGCCGGCGAGATTGCCGAGGCTGTGGCCGACCCCAAGCCCGCCTACCGCACGGTGCTGACCGAAATCCGTATCTTGGAGCAGAAAGGCTTCGTGGGGCACCGCACCCTGGGTGGCAACAACCAGTACTACCCGCTGGTGAGCAAGGCCGACTACTCCGGCCGGCAGCTCAGCGCCCTGGTGGGCAACTACTTCGGCGGCAGCTACCGCCAGCTGGTGTCCTTCTTCATGGAGGACAAGAGCATCGGCAAGGAGGACCTCGACGCCCTGGCCAGCATCATCGAAGAAAAGCGGAAGGAGGTGCAGTCATGAAATACTTGCTGTTGGCCGCCACGGCGACGGCCCTGTTCTTCGCCGCCTACTGGCTGCTGATGCGCCGTGAGAAGCGCCTCCAGATGGTGCGTTTCTATCTGTTGGGAACATTGTTGCTGGCGCTATTGCTACCGGCCATACACTTGCGTCTGGCGGTGCCCGCGTGGTATCCGCAAACAAATACAGAGTCGCAGGATGTAGCGACTCTTCAGGCCAGCACAACGATAACCGTCACCGGCGAAGGCCCGGTGAGGGCAATGCTGACCCAACATAATGACGTTGAGCAACCCACCCATACCAGCATGCCGCTATGGATGGGAATATGGCTGGCGGGGGTTGTAGCATCGGCGGCGCTACTGGCCGTGAGGATGGTGGTATTATGGCGCAGGATGCACGGCCTTCCTTTCGTGGAGCGCGACGGGGTGCTGGTGGCTCTGCTTGACGACGACACACCGGCCTTCTCCTTCGGCCGACGCATCGTGGTCGGCACCCGTGGCTTCTCCGAGGCCGAGGTGCAGCAACTCGTGGGACACGAGCGGGTGCATGTTCGTCAGCACCACACTGCGGACATCATGCTCTGCGAGCTGGCCAAGGTGGTGCTGTGGTTCGACCCTTTCATATATTTATATGCGCGCGAGCTCAAGCGCGTACACGAGTACATCGCCGACAGCGAGATGATGAGCGCCGATTATGCTGAATTGTTCTACCATCAGGTGAGCGGTCGCTGCTACAGTCCGTTGGCCCACTGCTTCGACTACCGTATGGTACACCAGCGCATCGCCATGATGGCGCAGCGGCGCCGGCGCGGAGGATGGCTCAAGCCACTGGCGGCCCTGCCCATCGTCGCCATGGTGCTGCTTGTGGCCTGTTCTCCGAAGTCAAACAGCTCTCTGGTGGGCCAATGGGAATATGTCGGCATCACCAGAGAATTTATCTATGACGATGGGGAAACCGACTTCCAGATTGTGGAAGTAGAACCCGACAACACATACCCGAGAATAAACGACATCGACTTCCGCGCCGACGGCACCGCAACAGTGATAGCCTGGGACGTGAGCAAATGGGTCACTGACAAAGAGAACGACGACACAAAGACCCTTGTGCCCGGCGACACCTTCGACTACACACCCTACGCCGTCGAGTGGCAAGTGGTGGCCGACACGCTCCTGATGTGCAACGACAAAGGTGGCCGCGAAGCATTTCACATTGTAAGCCTCGACGACGACACGCTCGTCTTTGTCTCGAGCAGCATCTTCCATCTACAAAACAGAGGAGAAGGCCACACTCGCGAAACCTACACCTATCGCCGCAAGAAATAACCTAAACCTCACATAATCATGAAGCGTACAGCAATCGTGCTGCTGTTCCTCGGAGCGGCGGCGGGCGTGGGTTACGCCCAATCAAACGACACCATCGCGATCGACAGCCTCTACATCCCGGAGTCGGTGCGACAATTGGAGGAGTTGGAGATCACCGCCGAGCGTCCGCTCTACAGCGTCGACGGCGAGAAGCAGCTCTACAACGTCAGCGACGACCCCAGCGTGCAGACCGGCACCGCCAGCGACGCCCTTCAGAACGCCCCCGGCGTGGAGGTCGACGCCGAGGGCAACATCACCCTGCGCGGCAGCCAGAGCGTGGAAGTATGGATCGACGACCGTCCCGCAAACCTCAGCGGCGAGGCCCTGCGGCAGTACATCAAAACCCTCCCGGCCGGCGCCATCGACCGCATTGAGGTCATCACCAACCCTTCGGCCCGCTACGGGAGCGGCGGACCGGTGGTGAACCTCGTGATGCGTCGCAAGGTGAATCGCAACGAGTTCCTCACCTTTGGCGCCAGCGGCAACCTGCGCCCGCAGGTATCGCCTTGGGTAAGCTACGTTTATGGCGGCAAGAGATTCTCCTTCAACGTCTACGCCGAGTACGACTATTCCCACACCTGGACCGACCAGAGCGGCAGCAACATGATGCTCACCCCGCAGGGCGACACCAGTGCCGTGCGCAGCTACACCTCGCACAGCGACGCGCGGCGCCACGGCAGCTACCTGTGGCTCAGCGGCCACTACGACATCGACACCCAGCGCACTGTCCGCCTCTGGGGTGGCGCCTATCCGTCGGTCTACTTCCACGAAAGCAACACTGATTGCCAATGGCATGAGTTCATCTATGCGCCAGGCGACTACAGTTACCGAAACACCTCCGCCTACTGCTTTCCGCAGGCAGGCGGCTTCGGCGGCGTGGAGTACACGCGGCGTTTCAACACCGAAGGCGAGAAGCTGTGGCTGCAACTCGGAGGCAGCACCTTCGGATACCATAGCACTGGCACCGACACGCGCACCTACTCGTCGCTGGTCGGGCAGGATGTCACGCTGCAATCCGACACGCGGAGCCGCGGCGGCCTCAGCACCTACGTCGATGCCGGCTACACGCTGCCGATAGGAAAGCTGTGGGAGCTGGAGGTGGGTCTCGGCGGCGGACGCGACTTCCCGAGCAGTTACGTCCACACCGCCGACAGCATCATTGACGGTGTGACCGTTCACGACGCGTTGCGGAGCATGAACAACAGCGAGAGCGGTTGGAAATACCATGCCTACGCCACCCTGCTGCGCCGCTTCGGCGACCTCACCGTCAAGCTGGGCATGCAGGCCAGTCGCAAGCATGTGGAGGGCACCTGGGACGGCTACACCACCGTCACAGTGGACCGCACATGGACCGTGCCAGTACCGTCCGTACACCTTACCTACAGTACCAAAAGCATGCACACCTTCGCCCTCAGCTGGACGCGTCGCACAGAGACGCCGACAGCCGACAACCTCACCCCGTTCGTCAACTACTACACCGAAAACTACGACGTCGGCAATCCGGCGTTGCAACCCACCGTGTCGCACAACCTCGAGGGGCGCTGGGACAAATACTTCGACGGCTTCGGCAATGTCGGCGCCGAGCTCTACTGGAGGGCCGAGCAGGACGCCGTCAGCAGTCTGGGCGACGTAGTCTACAGCGAGGTCTTCGGGCGCGAGGTGTCGTACACCATGCCCCACAACATCGGCGACGCCGGGCTGGCTGGCGGCACGCTGAACGTCACCTACCGTCCCACAGCATTCTTCAACCTGCGTCTCTCGGCTTCGGCCTACAACTACCACTACCGCCTCCAGTACCGCCCTGGCGAGTGGGCCATGGACGCCGCCTGGAGCGGCCGCATACGCCTCAATGCATGGGCCAAACTATGGGATGTACTGCAAGTGTTCGGCACCGTGAGCTACACCACGCGGCAGATTGCCCCGATGAACATCCACGAGCCCACATTCCGCACTGACTTCGGCCTCAGTACCGACTTGCTGGACCGTCACCTGTCGCTGTACCTCAACGTGAAGGACATCTTCGGCAGCGACGGCGAGGAGTGGCAGTCCACCAACCCCTACTACAGCGGCGGCGGCCGCCGCACCACCAGCTCGCAGTACATCTCCTTCGGCCTCACCCTGCGCTTCGGCAAGATGGAACTCGAACGCCAGGCCCGCACCGGCAACCAACAATAACACTTTTTTTCCGACAAAAAAGAGGAGCGACACAACATTGTGTCGCTTTTCTCGTTTTTAATCATGCACTTGAGCAATAAAACCTCAAAAAAGAACATGAATATCATCATCACCGGCGGAGCCGGTTTCATCGGAAGCCACGTGGTACGGCTCTTTGTAAACAAGTACCCGCAGTACAAGATTATCAACCTCGACAAGCTGACCTACGCCGGCAACCTGGCCAACCTCAAGGACATCGAGGGCAAGCCGAACTACAAGTTCGTCAAGATGGACATCTGCGACTTCGACGGTGTCTATAAACTGATGCAGGACGAGCACATCGACGGCATCATCCACCTCGCCGCCGAGAGCCATGTGGACCGCTCGATCAAAGACCCCTTCACCTTCGCCCAGACCAACGTCATGGGCACCCTCAGCCTGCTGCAGGCCGCCAAATGCTACTGGGAGACCCTGCCGGAGAAGTTCGAGGGCAAGCGCTTCTACCACATCTCCACCGACGAGGTGTACGGCGCCCTGCAGATGACGCACCCCGAGGGCATCAAGCCTCCGTTTACGACCAAGGCATCATCGGGCAAGCACCACCTGGCCTATGGAGAAAAGTTCTTCACCGAAGACCTCAAGTACCAGCCCCACAGCCCCTACAGCGCCGCCAAGGCCAGCAGCGACCACTTCGTGCGCGCTTTCCACGACACCTACGGCCTGCCCACCATCGTCACCAACTGCTCCAACAACTACGGCCCCTACCAGTTCCCCGAGAAGCTCATCCCCCTGTTCATCAACAACATACGCCACCGCAAGCCGCTGCCCGTCTATGGCAAGGGCGAGAACGTGCGCGACTGGCTCTACGTCGAGGACCACGCCCGCGCCA
>CAMVAA010000011.1 GCA_947165345.1 uncultured Bacteroidales bacterium | reverse complement strand
CCCCGTCCTGCGCCAGCACGCTGTACCTCAACTCCCTCACCTCCGGACAAGTGTCCCCCGCCCTCCGCACTATCGGCATCACGTATGCAGCACCATAGAATTCCCCGCTGTACCATGTGTTGTAGTCAGGTGGGAACAGCCTTAGTTTATATTTTGAAATGGGCATTCTGTGAGTTTCTTCTTGGTCATATAAGTAATTCCAGTGGGATTCAGTCAGTTCCATTGCCCAGAAATGTATAATGCCGGGATTACCATACTCATGGGCACGTCTGAGCGAAACATAGAAAGAGTCAGTCAGCTTAAACGAAGAGTCGAAATATACTTCATATACCGGAAAATAAATATCGCTGCCGAAATCGCTGGGCGGCACCATTCCCAAGGCCATCCCTCTAACATGCATATACCATTTTTCGACACTTAAATCCACAGGAAGACATTGTAGCAGCCTCATTTCTCCATCGGGTGCTGGTTTATAAATGCATAATGAGTAAGGAAAGGTGTCCAATGCCATTATACTGTCGTACGAAATGTCGTGATTGCGATTATACCGACCATCGTCTGCCATCATGGCGAGACCTATGATTTCCAAGGTGTCGGTTGTATTATACAGATAGGCTTTTTCTTCGGTTGCCTCAGTATAACCCACATTTATATATGGATTCGGATGTGGGTATGTGGCAGAGTGACGCCAAAAATCTCTGTAACAATCCCACCCATCATGCGTGCAGACCGCACTGCTGTCGTCCACCCACTGATAATAGTAATATTGATAGTACTCCGGAATCGTATCTTGTGCCAGCAATCCATGGCATAAAGCACTGTACATTAAAATGATGTATATAACTAAACGTTTCATACGCGTATTATAAATCCTGTCCAGATACAACCCCCTGCATGTGAGTGTCTTATTGTTATTATTCATAGCGTTCAGGTTTGTGTTTAACACTGCAAATATAAGAATAAAATCCCATCCTCCGCAAAAAAAAAGAAAACCGAGGCCGGCGCATCGGATATTTTTGTCGTTTCTGTGGCGACAATCAAAAAAAATATGTATCTTTGCAGGGTCAAAAAGAGAGGAATATAAGATGTAGTACACTGCCTGTCAGTCACTCAACCACAAATTCAAGGAGGCCAGGAAATGATAGAAACAATCCAGTTCAAGGCGCTTAGATGGCTCGACATTACCAATCCGAGCGAATCTGACTACGGTGTCCTGCTCAACGAGTTCCATTTCCACCCCCTCGACATCGAGGACTGCCGCAGCGTGAACCAGCGTCCCAAGATAGACGAATACGACGACTACTATTTCCTTATTCTCCACTTCCCCTATTTCGACAAAGGCAACAAATTCATCCGCATCCGCGAGGTGAAGATTTTCTGGGGCCGCGACTACATCATCACCGTCGGCAAGGCCCACTGGGTGGTGAAGAAGTTCTTCGACGAGATTCAGGACGACCTCGCCGACGGCGACGAAGACACCATCGCCATGATGTCCACCAGCGACCAGCTCCTCTACAACATCCTCAACCGACTCATGCTCGAAACCAACACCCTCGTGCAGCGTGTCGGCGCCGAAGTGGACCTCATCAACTACGACATCTTCAACCGCCGCGCCCGCTCCATCATCGAGCAGATCTCCGTCACCCGCCGCAATGTGATTCTGCTCAACACCACGTTCCGCCCGCAACTGCGGGTCCTCCACATGTTCGAAAGCGGCGGCATCAAGGGCTTTGTCGACCCCGAGCTGATAGACATGGAAGACTACTGGGGCAATATCCTCGACCAATATCAGAAGATGTTCGACTCCATCGAGGACTTCGGCGAACTCATCGAAGGCCTCTCCCACACCTTCGACTCCTTGCTGACCAACCGCACCAACGACATCATGCGGGTGCTGACCTATTTCAACACCATCATGCTCCCGCTGACGCTGGTGACTGGTTTCTTCGGAATGAATGTCGACTTCCCCTTCCTGGCCAACACCACGGCCTTCTGGGTCATTCTCGGCGCACTGGTCTTCTTGATGGTGCTCCTGATATTCTATTTCCGCCGCATGACGCGGCGGTAGTCACCACCCCCTCACATCTTGCTCCGCCGAAGCAGGAAGGGCAGTATTATCTGGTGAAATCCTTGTTCCACATCCACCGGGACATAGTCTATGCCGTATTGTATGGCACGCCGCTGCAGCTCCTGCTGCTGCCGCTCCATCTCGGCGCGGTAAGCCTCGGCCACCTGCTGCGGATGCAGACGCAGCTCACGCCCGCTTTCCAAGTCTATGAAACGGTGCGGCTGCGAGCCGTAGTCGAGCTGCAGCTCGTGCGAGCGGTGGAACGTGTGGAAGATGACCACCTCGTGGCGGTTGTGCCTCATGTGGCGCAGCGCGTCGAAGAGCTCCTCGTGCTCCCCCTCTTTCACAAAGGCGTCGGTGAAGATGACCACCAGCGACCGGCGGTGCAGCTGCTCGGCAGCGAGGTGAAGGGTGGGGGCGATGGAGGTGGTCCGCTGGGGCCTGTGGTTCTTGTCCACGGGTTGCAGAAGGCCGTCAAGCACACCCAGTAGGTGCTGCTGGTGGACGCCGTTGCTGCGGCAGGGCGTCTGCTCGTCGATTGTCGACGAGAAAAGCGTCAGCCCGAAGGCGTCGCGTTGGCGGTGCAGCAACTCTATCAGCACGGCGGCGGCATAGGCCGAAAAGGTGAGCTTGTTCGGCCGCTCTATGTAGCCGTGCCCCTCCAGCGGAAAGAGCATCGAGCTGCTCTGGTCGAGAAGAATCTGGCACCGTAGGTTGGTCTCCTCCTCGAACTGCTTCACATACAGGCGGTCCGTACGACCATAGAGGTGCCAGTCTATGTTGCGCGTACTCTCCCCGGGGTTGTACTGCCGATAGTCGGAGAACTCCACCGAGAAACCGTGAAAAGGACTTTTATGCCTGCCGGTGATGAATCCTTCTACCACCTGGCGGGCATAAAAGTCCAGCGATTTGTAGCGCGAAATCTGTGATTGGTCCACTAAAGCAGTGCGTTGAGCTTCTCGGTGAGGGTCTCCTTGGCCACCAGGCCTACGCATTTGTCTTTCAGCTCACCGCCTTTGAAGAAGAGCACGGTGGGCACGTTGCGGATACGGAAGCGGGCGGCGAGGTCGGAGCACTCGTCAACGTCGGCGGTGCCGACAACGGCGCGTCCTTCGAATTCTTTTTCCACCTCTTCTACGCGAGGCGCAAGGGCTTTGCAGGGACCGCACCACGTGGCGCCGAAATCAACCATGACGGGGAGGCTCTGGCCGAGCAGCTCGTCGAAATTCTGTTCTGTTACTTTCATTGCTTGCTATTTTTGTTTGTTTGTCTTTGTTCTGTCTATCGCAAAAAACATGCCACTCCCCTCACTTGGCCCTGAAGAAAATCGACATGGGGACCCCGTTGAAGTCCCACAGCTCGCGCATGCGGTTCTCCACGAAGCGTTTGTAGGGGTCGCGTACGTACTGCGGCAGGTTGCAGAAGAATACGAACTGGGGGTAGGGGGTGGGGAGCTGGGTGATGTATTTTATCTTCACCCATTTACCTTTTACCGAGGGCGGCGGGTTCTGCTCTTTCACGATGGGGAGCAGCTTGTCGTTGAGCTCGGCGGTGGAGATGTGCCGGCTGCGGGCTTGGTAGACCTGTCGCGCGGTCTCGAGGACCTTGAAGATGCGCTGTTTGTTGATGACCGACGTGAAGATGATGGGAACGTCGCTGAAAGGGGCTATGCGTTCGCGGATGAGGTTCTCGAAGTCGCGGTGGGTGTTGTTGTCCTTATCCACGAGGTCCCATTTGTTGACGACGACGACGATGCCCTTGTGGTTGCGCTGGGCGAGGGAGAAGATGTTCAGGTCCTGCTGTTCGAGCCCCTGGCTGGCGTCGAGCATGAGTATGCACACGTCGGCGGCCTCGATGGCGCGTACCGACCGCATGACGGAGTAGAACTCGATGTCCTCCGACACCTTGCTCTTGCGGCGCAGTCCGGCGGTGTCGACGAAGTTGAAGTCGAATCCGAAGAGGTTGTACCGGGTGTAGATGGAGTCGCGGGTGGTGCCGGCTATGGGGGTCACGACGGAGCGCTGCTGGCCGGTGATGGTGTTTATGAAGGAGCTCTTGCCGACATTGGGGCGCCCCACGACGGCTATTCGCGGCAGTCCGTCTGTCGGGTTCTCCTCGCCTTCGGCGAAGTCTTTGACGAGGGCGTCCAGCAGGTCGCCGGTGCCGCTGCCTGTGATGCCGGCGATAGGGTAGGGGTCGCCGAGGCCGAGGCTGTAGAATTCCGGAAGGGTCTCCATCTGGGCGGAGTTGTCCACCTTGTTCACAGCCAGCACGACGGGTTTGGGACAGCGGCGGAGCATGTCGGCCACGTCTTCGTCCATCGGGGTGAGCCCTTCGCGGGCGTCGCAGAGGAAGAGTATTACGTCGGCTTCGTCGACGGCAAGGGCCACCTGTTTGCGGATTTCCTCTTCGAATTGGTCGTCGCCACCCATCACGTAGCCTCCGGTGTCTATGATGGAGAAGTGCTTCCCGTTCCAGTCCGAGTGGCCGTACTGGCGGTCGCGGGTGACGCCGCTGGTGGGGTCGACTATTGCGTCGCGGGACTGGGTGAGGCGGTTGAAGAGGGTGGACTTGCCCACGTTGGGGCGGCCTACGATTGCGATTATGTTCATTCAGTAGTTGTTAGTTTCTCGATACGCGTTTTCCTCCGCCGTTTCCGATGAGGACGTTCAGGCCGAATTTGAGGTTGGCGGCTTTGGCTTTGGTGACGTACAGGCTGCTGACGTAGTCTGCCATCACGTAGAGCTGAAGGACGGTGGCGGGGGTGAGGATGATGCCGACGCCGGGGTTCAGGCAGTTGTCGACGAAGTTGAACTTGCTGACTCCGTCGGAGACGATGGAGGAGGCGGCGATGACTTCCATCCAGTTGAAGACGTTGACGCCGAACGAGAAGGTGGAGTTCCAGCGGAAGGTGTTCTCCGGGGTTATGACATTGCCGTCGGCGGTAGTGATTTTCTTGGGGAGGAGGCCTTTGTCGAGCTGGCCGTGGAAGAGGAAGCCGGCGCGGAACATCTTGGCAAAGCTGTAGCTGGCGCCGACGTTGATGCGGGTGGGAATGCTGTACCAGTAGTCGCCGCCGAGGTTGAACTTGGGCTTGAGGTTTTCGACGAATTCCTTCAGGCTGGCGACGAGGGTGTCGGTGTTCATCTCGCCACCGTTGAAGACGTCGCTGACATTCACGCCGGTCAGCGTCATGGTGTCGTGTCCGTTCTGCGGGGTTATTGTGCCTACGTTGTTCTTCCAGTGGATTCCGGGGCTGATGTCGAGGATGGCCACGCTGAACGAGAAGGGGCCCATGTCGTACTTGGCTCCGACGTCGAAAGCAAGTCCCATGTTGGCGTTCTTGAAGCTGAGGATGTCACTGATGCCGGGCATGGCGATGCTGAGCTTGTCGTCTTCCGTGTTGAAGGGCACTACCGACGCGGCCTGAACTTCGTAGTAAGCGTCGAGTTTGACGCGGTCGAAGTTGTCACCGTAGGTGTTGACGACGACGCGTGTGTTGTCGAGGTTGAGGTTCATGATGCCGTAGAGCAGCTTCGCGCGTGCGCCGACGGTGAGGTTGAGGGCTTCGAAGTGATGGCCGGCTCCGAGGCTGAACTCGCCGAACATCTGGGCATTGAAGATGTTGCTTCCGGCAAGCACAGTCTCCTCGACAGGCACATCCACACCGTTAACCGTGCGGACATTGCCCTGGCGTAAGAAGTTGATGACGTCTATCGGCAAACCGATGTTGATGTCGGTGTTCAATCGGGCGCCCACGTTGAAGAAGGTGTTGTGGACCTTGAAACCGATGTTCAAGAGGTCCACGTCCAATCCGAAGCGGAAGCGATTCTCTATCGTCAGCTGGTCGAGCATACCGGTGATGTCGACGACGTTGATTTTGCTCCCGTCACTTTGTGTTTCGGGCTTGATTATGTCACCTATGGCGAGCGGGGAGCCAAACTGCACGTCGAGGGAGAGTATGTTCATGTAGAAGGTGTTCTTGTTCGGGAAGAACGCCGGGTTGAGGCGGTTGCTCTGCGGGGTGCGGAAGGTGTGGTAGAAGAGGTTGTTGGTCTCGTTGAACTGACCGTGTGCCACACCTGAAGCGAGGAGGGCGAAGGCTACTATGATAAGGGTCTTGTTTTTCATGATGGTGTCCTCCTTGGCTTATTCTTTAACAATGATATCGGCATTGACTCCCACATGCAGGTTGGCGAACATCTTTATCTTGAGGAAGTCGTCCTTGTTGATTCTCACGAACTGTGCGTTGCCCAGCGGGTCACGCGAGGTGCCGAGGTCGAGTTTGACCTCGAGTTCCGTGGCGCGGGCCAGGTGGTCGAGGGTTTCGCTGTTGACGGTGGCTTTCAGTACGGTGTCCGCCACGCCGGAGACGTTGCCCATTGCGTCGACCGGGGCGCCGAGTACCTTGCCGCTGAAGATGTTGCCACCCAGGTATCCGGCGTCGTTCTTGAGGCGGGCCGAGATGTTGAGGTCGAGGGGCATGTGGTTTTCGAGGGCGAGGAAGAGGCTCGAGTTCTGTATGTTGATGTCCAGACCGTTGGCGATGCTGTCAAGCATGGCGTTGATGTCGGGCACGGTGCCTTCGGGCAGGTTGACAGGGAAGTTGAAGGGGAGGTTGCCGATCTTGATGGACAGCGGCATCTCCACGTGCACGTTGCCGGAGTAGTAGAGCTCGGTAAGGCCGATGGAGTCCATCATGGCGGGGAAGTTCATGATTTCGTCCCACGTGGTACCGTAGATGCTCTCGTCGACCGAGAAGGTGATTCTGAACGACATCTCGATATGGGTGGGCATGGAGTCTATGATTTCCGCCAGGTTCATGTGCTGGTGGGGGATGGTGTTGCCTTCGGGGGTGAGGATGTTGTTGATGGGGATGGACAGGGCGTCGAGGCCTGCATCGTGGTAGGTGCAGATGTTACCGTTCAGGGTAGTGTATTTGATTTGTATCTGGTCGATTCTGCATCTCACCATCGTCTCGATCTGCGTGCGGACGTTGTCGGGGCAGTCGCCCAGAATGGTGGCGTCGAAGTCGAGCCAGAGGTACTCAATGGCCAGGTTGCCGGGCTTCACGGCTTCGTGGTCGATGTCGTTGAAGAAGGTGATGTCCAGCGGATACGTGATAACAGTATCGTTCAGGTCTATCATACCCTTGGTCGCAATGCCGGGCTTGGTGGCCGGGCGATGGATGGGGGCTGGCGCCGGCGACGTGGAGGATACGCTTCCGCTTATCATCGAACCAGCCTCGATGGTGTCGTTCAGGTCGATGTCGTATTTCAGGGTGATGGTGTTCGAGTCCTGGTTGATGTACTCGTCCATACCAAGGCCGCTGGTTCCCAACATGCCTAACAGCTCGTCGAGACGCACCTGTCCGGATACGAGTGGGAGACCGAAGTTGGGGTCAGCCTCGCCACGGACATGGATGGGGTTTTTCGCTATGTCGGTCAATTCGTCGAGACCACAAGACGAAAACATAGCCGCTCCGGCCAAGATGAGCAGGGAGGGGATAATCTTTTTCATCATACTGTATATTGTTTTTGGTTTTGTGATTAGATTGAGTGTTAATGTATTGCATCGGTTTAGGCGATGCTTCCAATAGTGCAAATATACAAATTTATTTATAATTAAGAAAAATATTACGCTGCCTGTGAATAATGGATTAATGACCGACAGGGACCGGAGGGCTGCGGGAGGGAGTGGTAAGTGTTAAGTGGTAAGTGGTGGAGTCTTGGTGGGGGAGGGATCAGGTTTTCTTCTTCAGGACGATGCGGAAGGTGGAGCCTTGGCCGGGGAGGGAGTATTTGAGGTATAGCTTCCCGCGGTGGTATTGGTTTATGATGCGCTGTGCGAGTGGGAGGCCGAGGCCCCAGCCGCGGTTTTTGGTGGAGAAGCCGGAGTCGAAGATGTGTCGCTGGACGGCGGGCGTCATTCCGCGGCCGGTGTCGGAGACGTCGATGTAGATGTTGCGTGCGTCCTGAGAGGCGACGATGGAGACGACGCTCTGGCGGTCGCCGTCGGCGGGGTTGCCGTCCATTGCGTCGATGGCGTTGCGGCAGAGGTTCTCTATTACCCACTGGAAGAGGTAGCTGTTGAGGGGAGCGGTGAACTGCTGGTCGTCTGGGAAGGAGACGACGAAGCGGACGCGGCGAGGGGAGCGGCTCTGGAGGTACTGGACGGCGTCGAGGGTGGCGGCGCGGACGTCCTGGTCTTTGAGTTCTGGGAGGGAGCCTATCTTGGAGAAGCGGTGAGCGACGGTCTCGAGGCGGTGGAGGTCTTTTTCGACTTCGGAGGCGTATTCGTCGGTGAATTGTTTGCCGCGTAGGTATTCGGTCCAGGCGAGGAGGGAGGAGAGGGGAGTGCCGAGCTGGTGGGCGGTTTCTTTGGCGAGGCCGACCCAGATGCGGTTCTGCTCCATGGTGCGGGAGGTGCGGAAGAGGTAGTAGCTGACGAGGAGGAGGACGGCGGCGATGAAGATGTAGAAGATAGGGAGCCAGCGGAGGGAGCGGAGGAGAGGGGTGGGGGAGTAGTAGACGAAGATGGGGCGGTCGCGGAGGGTGAGCTGGATGGGGTCGTTGTGGCTGGCCATGCTCTGGAGTAGGTCGGCGAGTTTGGCCTCGGTGTCGAACTGTGAGGAGTCGAGGTTGCCGAAGGCGAGGAGCTGTGTGCGGGAGCTGTCGACGATGGCGACGGGTACGAGGACGGAGTTCTGTGTGATGTCGGAGAGGAAGGAGCCGACGAAGCTGTCGAGGACATCGCGGAGCTGGGTGTAGTTCTCGGACTCTTTATAGTAGAGTGTCATGGGCATGCCCCAGAGGTTGTAGGTGTAGGGCTTGTTGACGCTGTATTCCTGGAGGAGCTGTCCGCTGAGTTTCTGTCCTGCGAGTTCTTGAGGGACGGTGATGACGGAGTCTTTGGCGGTGGTGATGATGATGGGGGTGTGGCTGCTGTCGACGATGTAGTTTACGTAGGCGAGGCTGAAGCGGAGGTCGGCAGAGAGGTCAGGGTCGTTGAAGGACTGGAGTATGTCGGTGTAGAGTTTCATTTTGCGCTGCTCGTCGAGGGTGGCCTGTGCGAAGAAGCGCTGGGTGGCACCAACCATATTGCTGCGCTGTTCGATGGCGGCGGCCCAAAGGCGCACTTTGGCCTCTTCGCTCTGGCGGACCTGGTCGGCGACGGTCTGACCCTGCCACAGGGCGAGGAGGGCGAGGGCGACGGTGAGGAGGAGGATTAGGAGTTTGAGGGGTTGTTTAAGGGGTAGGGTTTAAGGTTTAGGTGTTAGGGTTGGGGGGTTGGGGTTTTTGGGTTGGGGTTTGGGGGGGGAGTGGTGGGGCTATTGTTCGCGGGTGGTGAGTGAGGGGGAGGTTTTGGCGATGTATGAGGCGGGGAGGAGGAGTGCGGCGAGACAGAGGACGGCGACGCCGATGCTGACGGCGGCGTAGACGAGGGGGTCGATTTCGACGGGGACGTGGGACATGGAGTAGCTTTCGGGGTCGAGTCTGACAGGCTGCCATTTCAGCTGTACGAGGCTCAGGGCCAGCGCGAGGATGTCGCCGATGAGGATGCCTTTGAGGATGACCTCAATGCCTTTGATGATGAATATCTTACGGACGGACTTGGAGCTTGCGCCGAGGGCTTTGAGCAGGCCGATGGTGCTGCGCTTCTCGAAGATCATGATGAGCATTGCCGAGACGATGGCCACGGCGCATACGACACACATGATGGCGAGAATGAGTGTGATGTTGCTGTTCAGGAGGTCCAGCCATGCGAAGAGGGCGGGGTTGGCCTCGACGACGTTGTGTATGCCGAGGTGGTAGGGCATGGCGGCGCGGACACTGGCCGTGACGGCATCCAGGCGGTCCATGTCGTGGATGAGGAGTTCGTAGCCGCCGACCTGGTTGTCGTCCCAGTCGTTGAGCCGCTGGACGGTATGCAGGGTGCCGAGGACGCAATGGTCGTCGACCTCTGAGAGGTCGGTGCTGTAGATGCCAGACACGGTGAAGGCGCGAGCGCGGTAGTTGTCGCCTTGCCAGAAGTAGGTGCGCATCTTGTCGCCAGTGTGCAGCTTCAGCCGCGAGGCTATGGTGGCGGAGACGAGCACTTGGTTGTCTTCGACGGGCAGGTGTCCATCTTTCAGGCAGGTGGCGTAGAAGGAGGTGTCGTAGCCGGGGCTGAGACCGCGCAGCAGAATGCCGTAGATTTGGTCCTCGGTCTTCACCATACCGCCTTTGGTGGCATAGCACTGCACGTGCTTTACGCCCTCCGTGGCGGCGAGCGTGTTCCACGTGAGGCTGTCTGCCACGATGGGGAACTCGCCCTCGTAGCCTTGACCGCCGGCGTAGCTTTCGACGGTGATGTGACTTCCGAATGCCGACACCTTCTCTGCGATATGGTGCTGGAATCCGTGGAGGATGTTCACGGCCATGACCATCACCAGGATGGCGAGGGCGATGGCGGCCACAGCAATCCGAGACAGTGGGCCCGAGAAGCCGCTGTCGTTGCCACGACGGGGCATGAAACGCTTGGCTACAAACTGTTCGAACGACATGGAGTCTGTCTGGTCATACAACAAGTGCCAGCGTATGGGCGAGGACTCACACGGCTGGCACTGTCTGTCATAGATGCGTTCAGAAGCTGGTGACAATGCCCATGAAGTCGCCGGCTTTGAGCGAGGCACCGCCTATCAGGCCGCCGTCCACGTCGGGATTGCTGAACAGCTCCTTGGCATTGGACGGTTTGCAGCTACCGCCGTAGAGGATGCTGATCTCGTCGGCCACAGCGGCGCCGTATTTCTCTTTCAGCAGGGAGCGGATGAAGGCGTGCATCTCCTGGGCCTGGTCGGGTGTGGCCGTCTTGCCGGTGCCGATGGCCCAGACGGGCTCATAGGCAATCACGACCTGCTGTATCTGGTTGGCGTCGAGGTGGAAGAGGCCGCCTTCGACTTGGCGTTTCACCACTTCCTGCTGCCGGCCGCTTTCGCGCTCTTCCAGCACCTCGCCGACGCAGACGATGGGCTTCAGGTTGTGGGCAAGGAGCTGGTCCACCTTGGCGGCCACCTGAGCGTCGGTCTCGCCGTGGTAGGCGCGGCGCTCCGAGTGTCCAACAATGCAGTAGTCTATCTCGCAGCTTTCCAGCATGGCGGCACTCACCTCGCCGGTGTAGGCGCCTTTTTCATGCTCGCTGACGTCCTGCGCGCCCACAGTGAAATAGCTGTCGTTGGCATAGTCGCTTGCCATCTCGATATAAGGGAATGGTGGGCAAACAATCACCTGCGTATCGCGCGGAAGGGTCACTTTCTCAAGCTCGGACATCAGTTCGTCGAGCAGTTCATCGGCCTCGGAGAACGTCATGTTCATCTTCCAGTTGCCGGCCACAATATGTTTTCTCATTTTGTAATGGTTTTGGGTGTTTTTATCAATTCTGTGCTAACAACGCACCGATGACGTCTTTTATTGTACCCGGGCTTCAAAAATATTCTTCGTATACCTTTTTTGCCACATTTTGTCGCCGTTTCGGAAAAAATATGTAAATTTGCATCTTCGCAAAAAGGGATAAAAATATATATAGATGAATATAACAGACAGACTTTCAGCCGCCATTGCTGAAACCTTAGAAGAGCTCTATGGCATACAATCAACGCCGGCCGACATCACGCTGCAGGGCACGCGGCGCGAATTCAAAGGCGACTACACCCTCGTGGTGTTCCCGTACGTGAAACAGGCCCGCAAGAGCCCCGAGGCGGTGGGCAACGAGATCGGCGCCGCCCTGCAGGCGCGGCTGCCGGAGGTGGCGTCGTTCAACACGGTCAAAGGGTTCCTTAACCTGGAGATTGCCGACCGCTACTGGCTTGCCTTCCTGCACGACAGGGCAGGGGAGAGTACGTTCGGCCTGACAGCGGCCGACGAGAACGCCAAGCCCGTGGTGATAGAATACAGCAGCCCGAACACCAACAAGCCGCTCCACCTGGGGCATATACGCAACAACCTGTTGGGGTGGTCGGTGAGCCAGCTGCTCTCGGCCGCAGGGGCCAATGTGAAGATGGTGAACCTCGTCAACGACCGCGGCATCCACATCTGCAAGAGTATGCTCGCCTGGCAGCGCTACGGCAACGGGGAGACCCCCGAAACGACCGGAGTGAAAGGCGACCACCTTGTGGGCAAATACTATGTGGAGTTCGACAAGCACTATAAAGAAGAGGTCAAACAGCTCACCGACAACGGTATGGACGAGGAGCAGGCCAAGCGCGAAGCCCCCCTCATGGTCGAGGCCCAGCAGATGCTCAAACGCTGGGAGGAAGGCGACCCGGAGGTGCGCCGCCTGTGGGAGACCATGAACGGGTGGGTCTATGCCGGCTTCGACGAGACCTACAACCGCCTCGGCATCCACTTCGACAAGATATACTACGAGTCGCAGGCCTATCTGCTCGGCAAAGAGCTGGTGCAGAAGGGGCTCGACCTCGGAGTGCTGTACCGCAAGGACGACGGTTCGGTGTGGTGCGACCTTACGGGCGACGGGCTTGACCAAAAGCTCCTGCTCCGCCGCGACGGCACCAGCGTATACATGACCCAGGACCTCGGGACCGCCCTGCTGCGCCACAACGACTTCCAGGCCGACCAGCTCATCTACGTGGTCGGCAACGAGCAGAACTACCACTTCAAGGTGCTGAAACTCATACTCGGGAAGCTCGGCTTCCCGTGGGCCGACAAGGTCTACCACCTGAGCTACGGCATGGTGGAGCTGCCCAACGGCAAGATGAAGTCGCGCGAGGGCACCGTGGTGGACGCCGACGACCTTGTGGACGAGATGGAGCGCACCGCGGAGGAGATGAGCCGCGAGCACGGCAAGAACGACGAGCTGCCGGCCGACGAGCAGCGCCACCTCTACCACATCCTCGCCCTCGGTGCGCTGAAGTACTTCATACTGAAGGTGGACCCGACGAAGAACATGCTCTTCAACCCGGCCGAGAGTATCGACTTCAACGGCAACACGGGCCCCTTCATCCAGTACACGCATGCCCGCATACGCAGCATAGTGCGCAAGGCCGGCGACGTCACGGAATGGAACCCCGCAGCCCTCGAGGGCGTGGTGCTTGGCGAGAAGGAGAGGGGAGTGCTCACCACCCTCCACACCCTGCCCGACACGATACGCGCCGCCGCCGAGGCCTACAGCCCCGCCATGGTGGCCAACTATGCCTACGACCTCGCCAAGGCCTTCAACAGCTTCTACCAGGACACGCCGATACTGCGCGAAGCCAACCCCGACATCAAGGCCTTCAGGGTGGCCCTGTGCGCCGCCGTGGCACAGGCTTTGAAGAACACCATGAATATACTCGGCATAGAAGTGCCGGAACGCATGTAAGACAATGAAACACACGATACACAACGACATACCGTCGTACCTCTGCGACTCTGCCGACGTGATGCACACGTGGGCGGCGGTCAGACTCTGCCAAGAGGTTTCGGAATACCATGCCAACAAACTCGGAGTGGGGTTCAACAGCCTCATCGACAATAACCTGGCGTGGGTCATCGTCAGGTCGTACTACGAGCTGCTTCGCCGTCCGCGAGCCTTCGAACCCGTAGAGCTCAACACATGGGCGCGCGGCAACGACGGACTGTTCGCCTTCCGCGACTACTCGATGTTCGACGCCGAGGGGAAAGAGCTGCTGCGCGGCACGTCGTACTGGACCTTGATAGACTACACCCAGCGCCGCGCTGTGCGGCTGAAGGACCACATACAAGCCTATACCGTGGTCGACGAGTGCGCCACAGAGCGCCAGAGCCTCGACAGGCTGAGAGTGGCGCCGTTCACCGACGAGGACAGGGCTTTCAGCATGACGACACGCCATTCGATGATAGACCACACCAACCACGTCAACAACTCGGAGTACATAAAGTGGATTTTCGACGCGCTCCACGAGCAGGGATTCGACGAGACGCGGCCGTTCTCGGTAGAACTCAATTTCCAGCACGAGACCAAACCGGGCGACACGGTGGCGGTGTATGTGCGGCGCGACGACGAGAGCACGTACAGCGCCCAGGTGACCAACAGCACGGGGCTCAGCGCGCTGGCGAAGATCAGAGTTATGAGTTAAGAGTTATGAGTTAAGGGTTATTGGTTATGGGTTATGGGTTATGAGTTATAAGTTAAGAGTTATTTTTCCGCAGGGTTTTGAAGGAGCGAGCCCTGCGGATTTTTTTTCGGGGAGGGAGAATGAGGGTGTGTGAAATATTTCTATTTAACATAACCCCGATATTGGGTGGATTGGGGTCGTGGGGAAAGGGTCGGTGTGATTAAGCGAATCAGATGATTGCTATTAAGATGAAACCCCTACAGGGTTTGGGGTTTGACAATCAGATGGATTGCTATTAAAATGAAACCCCTTCGGGGTTTGGGCTTTGACAATCAGATGGATTGCTATTAAGATGAAACCCCTACATGGTTTGGGTTTTGACAATAAGATGATTGCTTTTTATTGGAGTGCGGCTTCGAGGATGGCGTCGACGTTGATGCGGCATTCGCGTTTTAGCTGAGGGACGGTGCCGTGAGCGATGAACCGGTCAGGCACGGCGAGAATGACCGTGCGAGCGGCGGCCTGCGGATGGTGCTGAGCGAAATGTTCGACGACGGCTTCGCCGAAGCCACCGGCGCGGACGCCGTCTTCGACGGTCACGATGCGCCGGAATCCGGCGGCGGCCACGCGGTCCAACATGGCGGTGTCCAGTGGTTTGAGGAAACGCAGGTCGTAGACGGCAGCTGAAACGCCCTGACGCTGAAGCTCGTCGGCGGCCAGAAGGGCGTCGTTGCCCGGGTGGCCGAGGCTCAGGATAGCCACGTCGCTGCCTTCGCGCAGTTGGCGCCCCTCCCCTATCGTGACGGCGTGCATGGCCGACTGCCAGTCGCTGAAGACGCTTTTGCCTCGCGGATAGCGTATTACGAAGGGTCCGTGGCCGGGCAGCTGGGCTGTGTACATGAGGTTGCGGAGCTCGTGGTCGTCCATGGGGGCGCTCACGATGAGGTCTGGGATGGGGCGCAGTGCGGCCAGGTCGAAGACGCCGTGGTGTGTGGCGCCGTCCTCGCCGACGAGGCCGGCGCGGTCCAGGCAGAGCACCACGGGCAGACGCTGCAGCGCCACGTCGTGGATGATTTGGTCGTAGGCCCGCTGAGCGAACGACGAGTAGATGTTGCAGAACGGCACCATGCCCTGTGCGGCGAGCCCGGCGGCGAAGGTGACGGCGTGCTGTTCGGCGATGCCCACATCGAAGACCCGCTCGGGCATGGCTTCTTTCATTATAGACAGGGAGCAGCCGGTGAGCATGGCGGGCGTGATGCCCACGATGGCTTTGTTGGCGCGTGCCAGCTCGGTGATGGTGTGGCCGAAAACGTCCTGATATTTAAGCGCTCCGCCGTCGCAGGAGGATTTGATTTGGTCGCCGGTGCGGATGTCGTAGCGTCCGGGGGCGTGGTAGGCCACGGGGTTTTCCTCGGCCTGACGCAGGCCTTTGCCTTTGACGGTGACGACGTGGAGCAGCTTGGGGCCGTCCAGTTCCTTCATGCGGCGCAGCATGTCGACCAGTTGGTCGATGTTGTGTCCGTCGATGGGGCCGAAGTACCTGATGCCCAGGCTCTCGAACAGGTTGCTGCTGCCGAGGGCCATGGTTTTGGCCATGGAGGTGAGCCGCTGGAAGAATCCGATGGAATGGCTGTGACGCTTGCGGCCGTCGGTGCCGTCGAGCCGTTGCCAGACCTGCTCTTTCAGTCGGTTGTATTTCCGCGACGAGGTGATGCGCGTGAGGTAGCTGTCGAGGCCGCCCACGGCCTCGTCGATGGAGATGCCGTTGTCGTTGAGAATAATAAGGATATTAGCGCGCGAGCAACCCACGTTGTTGAGGGCCTCGAAGGCTTCGCCGCCCGTGAGTGCACCGTCGCCGATGACGGCGATGTGGTTTCGGGAGGTGTTGCCCTGCAGCTTGGAGGCGGTGGCCATGCCCAGTGCGGCCGAGATGGATGTGGAGCTGTGGCCGGTGCCGAAGGCGTCGTAGACGCTTTCGTCGCGCCGAGGGAAGCCGCTGAGGCCGCCGTAGGTGCGGATGGTGGAGAAGCGCTCTCCCCTACCCGTCAGAATCTTGTGTGCGTAGGCTTGATGGCCCACGTCCCAGACGACTTTATCGTCGGGGGTGTTGAAGACGTAGTGCAGCGCCACGGTGAGCTCCACGGTGCCGAGGCTTGAGGCGAGGTGGCCGGGGTGTGTGGCGAGGGTGTCTATGATGTAGTCGCGCAGCTGACCGGCAATGGGTTGCAGCTGATCGAGGGGTTGGCGACGCAGGTCGTCGGGGGTATGTATGTCACTCAGTAGCATCTCTTTCACTTGATGAAGTTGTAGGCGGGGTCGCTCTTGGGCAGCGGTTCGAATGGCTTGTTGAGGCGTTTGTCGTCCAGACGGCCCTGAGCGCCGCTGCGGAGTTCCCACTTGCCGTCGATGAAGGCGTAGGCCAGTTCGACGCCCGACGGCACATAGTATTGGAAGAGGCCTTCCATGCCAGGGACTTGAGGCTCGACCTCGTCGAAGATTATCATCTTCTCTTTGTGTGTTTTGCGTTTTTCGACGGTGCGGTAGCGGTTGGTGCCTTTCACCTTGACGCGGTCGTGGGAGACCTCTTCGACGAACTGCTCGCCGTAGCCGAGGTTGACCATGGCGTCGTTGGTGTATTCGAGGACCACGCGTCGGAGGTTGCGTTCGCGGCGGAAGAGCGGTGCGCCGAACTGCGGCTGTCCGCCGCGCATGGTCACCGGCTCGATGACCTTGCGGTCCGTGAGGGCGTCGACGCCGTTCCAGCCGAGCAGCGTGTAGTAGGTGCGGCCGGCGTGGGAGGTCTGTATCAGCTCCTGGTAGACGGCGCCGAACCACTGGCCGGCGGAGAGGACCGACTCTTCGCGGTTCATAATTTCCTCGCTTTTGTCGTTAAGGAGTTGGTATTCATACTGTTCCTCGCGGTCGTTGTAGAACTGCACGGCGCCGAAACACTCGTACTCGCCGTTGTCGCGCACGACGGCCCATGAGAAAATGCGGAACTGCTTGTCGGGCGACGTGAGGACCGATGCCACCCGAGGCAGCTGCCAGGACCAGCGCTCGGACTCTTCTTCTTCGAGAGCCTGGGCCAGCACCTGGACAGCCTCTTCGGAGGCCAGGTAGCGCTCGTTGTCGGTCGGAGCGGTCGCCACCTTGGCGAGTAGAGCGGAGAGTCGCTCCTGATGCTGCTGCATCAAGGCTTTGTCCTGTGCCGACGCCGTGGAGGCGACGGAGAGCAGAACCAGTAGTGCTATTTTTTTTGCAAGTTTTGTCACAAGATATGAAACGCGCCTTGTGATGTTTTATTTTGCAATGCGATAAAAATAATGTAAAACAGTGAAAAAGCGGGTGTGAGGCCGAGATGGAACGTGGACGGGGAGGATGTCGGATTTTGGCCCTCCGGAACGGTGGTTGGGGGTAGAGAAGGGGTAGAGAGGGGGTAGAGAGGAGCCGGGCACACCCGACCGGGTGCATCGACGAACGGCCGGAAACCAAGAGACACAGCGACACCACCGACAAGACCACCCCCGGGCACAGAGGGGCTCGGCAGAAAAGATGAAAAAAAACGGACAGGCGTGCCGGCCGGGGGGATAAAACGGTTAAAGATGGACTTTTTTTTGCCGAAATAAAAAAAAGCGTTACATTTGTATGCCATTTTTGAGTAGCCTAAATAAACAAAAACACATAGTATGAAGAAATTAGCAACTACCCTTCTTGCGTTGGCAACGCCATTTTTGGCTTTTGCCAGCGAAGCAGACCTCGAAATGCCGAGAGGATTTGCCGCTTCGGAAGATGCGTCGATTCTCTACTGGGGATTTGCCGTCGTGGTGCTCGGCCTGTTGTTCGGCTTCTGGCAGTTCAACAAGGTGCGCCGGTTGAAAGCCCACAAATCGATGCTTGAAATAGGCAATGTCATATTCAAAACCTGTTCCACCTACCTCAAGCAGCAGGGCAAGTTTCTGTTGCTGCTCTTCGTTTTCATCGGCGCTGCCATAGCGCTGTATTTCGGAGTGTTGAGCCACATGAGTGGCGGTGCTGTGGCGCTGATTCTCGGATGGACCGTGGTCGGAATACTGGGCAGCTATGGAGTGGCCTGGTTCGGTGTGCGTATGAACACTTACGCCAATGCCCGCATGGCTTTTGCCTCGTTGCGCCGCCGTCCGCTCGACCTGCTGAACATACCGCTCCGCGCCGGCATGTCGATTGGTATCGTGCTGATTTGTGTCGAGCTGGTGCTGATGCTTATCATCCTGCTCTTCATGCCTGAGAATCTGGCTGGAAGCTGCTTTATCGGCTTCGCCATCGGTGAGAGCCTCGGAGCTTCGGCCTTGCGTATCGCCGGCGGTATCTTCACCAAGATTGCCGATATCGGAAGCGACCTGATGAAGGTGGTCTTCAAGATTGGCGAGGACGATCCCCGCAACCCCGGTGTCATTGCTGACTGCACGGGTGACAACGCTGGCGACAGCATTGGACCCACGGCCGACGGCTTCGAGACCTACGGCGTCACCGGTGTGGCACTTGTGAGCTTCATCCTTCTTGCCGTCCCCGACCCCTCGATGCAGGTCAAACTGCTGGTGTGGATTTTCGTCATGCGTATACTTGGTATCCTGGCTTCGGTGCTGGCGTACTATGTCAACGGTGCCATTGCCAAGGCCCGCTACAGCAAAGCCGACGACATCAACTTTGAGCAGCCGCTGACTTCGCTTGTGTGGATTACCTCCATTCTGAGCATCATTGGGACCTTCTGCGCATCGTGGTTCATCCTCGGAAATGTGACCGAGGTGGCCGGACACGACATGCACAACCTATGGCTTGCACTGAGTATCATCATTTCGTGTGGCACCCTTGGAGCAGCGCTGATTCCCGAGTTCACAAAGCTCTTCACCTCGCCCACGTCGAAACATGTCAAGGAAGTCGTCAAGGCCTCGGAGCAAGGCGGTGCCAGTTTGAATATCCTCAGTGGATTGGTGGCCGGAAATATGGGCGGCTTCTGGACGGGCGTTGTCTTCTTCGTCCTGATGGTTATCGCCTACTTCGCCTCCACGGCCTTCAATATAGAGCCCGTCTTCGGTGCCTACTATAGCATCTTCGCCTTCGGCCTGGTGGCCTTCGGAATGCTGGGTATGGGACCTGTGACCATCGCTGTCGACAGTTATGGTCCCGTGACTGACAACGCGCAGAGTGTCTATGAGCTTTCGCTCATCGAGGACGACGTGGAGAAGACTACCAAGGAGGTCGAAAGCGAGTTCGGCTTCAAGCCCGACTTCGAGAAGGCTAAGTACTATCTGGAGGCCAACGACGGCGCCGGCAACACTTTCAAGGCTACTGCCAAGCCGGTGCTTATCGGTACGGCCGTAGTGGGGGCCACGACGATGATATTCTCGCTTATCCTTATGATACAGAAGACCCTCGGCATAGAGCCCGAGAGCATCCTCAACCTGCTTAACCCCTACTCGATACTGGGCTTCATACTCGGTGGATGTGTTATCTACTGGTTCACCGGAGCTTCGATGCAGGCTGTCACCACTGGTGCCAACCGCGCTGTGGAGTATATCAAGGACAATATCAAGCTCGACCCCAATGCACCCAAGAAGGCTGACATTGAGAAGAGTCAGGAAGTGGTGAAAATCTGCACCAACTACGCACAGAAGGGCATGATTAATATCTTCATCGCCATTTTCTGCTTTGCGCTTGCCTTCGCCTGCCTGTCAAGCCCCGAGAGTATTGGAGGCCAGAACGCCGTCTGCCTGTTCATCAGCTACCTGATTTCAATTGCCGTCTTCGGACTCTTCCAGGCCGTCTTTATGGCCAACGCCGGCGGTGCATGGGACAATGCTAAGAAGGTGGTAGAGGTGGATATGCAGGCCAAGGGAACCCCGCTGCATGACGCTTCGGTGGTTGGTGACACGGTCGGAGACCCATTCAAAGACACGTCATCGGTGGCCCTGAACCCCATTATCAAGTTTACGACACTCTTCGGAGTGCTGGCCATGGAGATAGCCATCAGCGCAAGCTTCCAGAAGGCTGCCCCGTGGGTTGGAGTGGTGTTCCTTGTGATAGCCCTCATCTTCGTGTACCGCTCGTTCTACAAGATGCGTATCAAATAGAAACATTGGCACGAACGGTAAAAATAATGACGGTCCCGCACAATAAACAGTGTGGGACCGTCGTTTTGAGAGACATGTTCAAACGCGGAGCAATCCTTGTCCTTGTAGTGATGGCGACCTTGACTGCGAAAGCCCAGGGGCTTGTTGCCAAAGGTGTGGCGGCCGAGACAAAGGGGCTCTCGGAGTTGGCCGAAGGCTACTATCGCCAGGCGTCGGACACGAGCGCCGAGGCCCGATTGCGCCTCGGAGTGCTCCTCGAGGGAGAGGAACGCTATGACGAGGCCATACGATGGCTTGCCGCTGCCGACTCAGGTGCCGAGGCCATGGCGCACCTTGCCGCTTGCCTTACAGAACGGCGCAGATGGGACGATGCCCGGAGTGCCGCCGAGAAAGCCCTTGAACTGGCTTTGGATACAGAAAACGGGCTACAGGCCTCAGCCATGGGCACACTGGCATTGGTCTACTGCGAGCAGGGTAACTACACCAATGCAGCCATCTGGGTACGCAAAGCCCTCGCAGCAGACCCTGGGGCAGCCCGTCCGCACAACATAGACGGTATAGTACGATACCGACGTGGAGACGACAACGAGGCTATAAAGGCCTTCCGCGAAGCCCTCAAGCTTGAACCGGACAATACCGACGCCTGTTTCGATCTTGGCAGCCTCTACTGCTATCGAAACAACCATGATTTAGCCATTAGTACCCTTCGGAAAGGTCTCAAAAAACACCGCAAGTCGGTGAAGCTGCTCTATGCCCTTGGGTGGGCATACAAACTCAAAGGCGAGACGGCAGGTGCTATAGAATGTTTGCAGAATGTCGTGTCGATCGACAGTGGCTATGTGAACGCATACAACCGTATGGGTGACATATACTTCGAGCGTGGCGAGTTTGACAATGCCGTGGAGCAGTACCGCCATGCAATACGTATCGCCCCAGGCCTATCGGAGGCTTACCGTCTTATAGGCCGTACATATGCCGAGCAACGGCTGTACCCGAAAGCTATACATTATTATCAAAAGGCGGTGGGCATAGACGGCAGCGACGCAGAGACATACTGCGCCATAGCCGAACTCTATGGACGCCAGGGACAACAGGCTAAAGAGAAAGCCAACTATCGCCGTGCCGCCCGCCTCGGCCACCAGAACGCGAGACAGTGGTGTACGCAACATTCGGTGACATACTGACCGACTATATAAATAAGAAAAGGAGTTTGACATGACAAATCTTGCAGAATACATAGAGACGGTTAACGGGATTTTCGACCGGGAAAACTTCGTGAGCGAACCGCATGAACTCTACGAGCCGATAGACTACACTCTGCGTCTTGGTGGGAAACGGATCCGCCCTACCCTACTACTAGCTGCCAATTCGCTCTTCGGCGGCGACATCGAGACAGTGAAGGATGCAGCCCTCGGCATCGAGACGTTCCACAACTTCACCCTTTTACACGACGACCTCATGGACCGCTCGCCGTTGCGCCGCGGAAAACCCACGGTATACACCAAGTGGGACGAGAACACGGCGGTGCTGAGCGGAGACACGATGTTCGCCATTGCCTGGCGTTATTTCCTGCGACAGCCGACAACGCAGCTGAGAGAAATACTGCAGTGTTTTGTGGAGACAGCCATAGAAGTGTGCGAAGGGCAGCAGAAAGACATGAATTTCGAACGGCGAGGCCTTGCGGACGTGAGCTTGGCAGACTATCTGGATATGATACGCCAGAAGACCGCCGTGCTGCTAGCTGGAGCGCTGAAGATTGGCGCTCTTTATGCCGATGCACCGGTAGAAGACATAAGCCGTCTTTATGACTTCGGCATCCACCTTGGACTGGCGTTCCAGATGCAGGACGACCTGCTTGACGGCTATGGCGACACGGCCGTATTCGGTAAAAAGACAGGTCAGGACATACGCGACAACAAGATAAGTTTCCTTCTTCTGACAGCCTTGACTATGTGTGACGACACAAAGCGGTCAGCCCTGACAGGATATTTCTCCTCGAAGGACAATATGGACGAGGAGGAGAAGGTGCGCAGAGTGATGGAGATATATGACAGCATTGGGCTTAAGGCCGAAGTGGAAAAGAATGTCGACGCCGAGTTTGTGGCGGCGAAGCGCAGCCTGGACATGATAGACGCCGAAGAAAATCTGAAAAAACCGTTGCGGGAACTTGTGACGGCCCTTGACGGAAGAAAAAAATGATATTTTTCTTTGGTTTATGAAAAAATGTGTATATTTGCAAAATATTAAGAATAACGAGAGATATAAACAATAAATTAATAATCAACACACTAAAAACATCATGAAAAAAGTAATCGCTTTGATGTCAATAGTAGGACTGTTGACATTTGCCAACTTCAACGACGTGAAGGCACAGGATGTCGCCGCTGCTGAAGCCACCGAACAGGTAACCGCCACCGACGAGGCCGCCGCCACTGTCGCCGAGGCAGAAGAGGCTCCCGTTGAGGAGACCGTCGCCGAGAACGATGACACCAAGTCGTTCCATCAGATGCTGAAAGAGAAGTACATACAGGGTGGTGCCGGCTGGATGACCCCTGTGCTCCTCTGCCTTATTTTCGGTATGGCTCTCATCATCGAGCGTATTCTTTACCTCAACATGGCCACTACCAACGTGAAGAACCTGCTCGACGGCATCGAAGAGAATGCCAAGAAGGGTGACTGGAAAGGTGCCCGCGAGCTTTGCGCCAACACCCGTGGCCCCGTGGCCAGCATATTCGTGCAGGGTCTTGACCGTATTGATCAGGGTCTGGACAATGTTGAGAAGGCCGTCACCAGCTATGGTGGTGTGCAGATGGCCCGCCTCGAGAACAACCTTACCTGGATTGCCCTGTTCATCGCACTGGCTCCTTCGTTCGGTTTCCTCGGCACTGTGGTCGGAATGGTTCAGGCCTTCGATGACATCGAGACCGCCGGTGATATCAGCCCGACTGTTGTGGCTGGTGGTATGAAGGTTGCTCTGTTGACGACCATCTTCGGTCTGATCACCGCTATCATCCTTCAGATTTTCTACAACTACATCCTCACCAAGATCGAGAGCCTCGTCGACCAGATGGAAGACGGCAGCATCAGCTTCATGGATATCCTCGTGAAGTACCACAAATAATGGTTGCCCTCTTTTGAACGGTGAACACCAATAATAACCTAAAAAAGAACAACCACAATGAAAGAAAAGACTGATAAACTTATCACCTGGTGTGGCTTGGGCGTGGCAGTGCTGTGTGCAGTGCTCAGCGTCATCTTTGCCATGAACAACGGTGATACCAAAGAACTCTCGGCCGTGAAAGCCAACGGCCTTTTCGATGCGACATTCTATATCCTGCTCTGCCTTGTGGCGGTGTCTGTGATTGCCATCGTCGCATTCCTGTGTGTCAAGCTTGCAAACCGTTTCCGCGAAGACAAAGGCTACTGGAAGAAATTCCTCGGTCTTGTTGTGGCCGTGGTGGTGGTGTGCGTGCTGGCCTTTGTGCTCTCGTCGGGCACCGATGTGAGCCAGGCTCTGATGGAAAAACATGACGTCTCGGAAGGCACCTCGAAGCTGATAGGTGCTGCGTGTATCGTGGTCTACATCCTCGTGATAGTCGCCGCGGTCTCGATTGTATACACCGAGATTGCCAAATCACTTAAAAAGTAACTGACTATGGCAAGAAAAACTCCCGGACTCAACACAGGCTCTATGTCCGATATCTCGTTCCTGTTGCTGGCCTTCTTCCTGATGGTCTCCAACATCAATACAGATATGGGTATAGCGCGTAAGCTGCCGCCTCCCCTGCCGGAGGATGCGGAAGCGCCTGACGTTCGTGAGCGCAATATCTTTGTCGTGCTTGTCAACAAAGACGACCGGTTGCTCTACAACAACGAGTACGGCCGGATTGAGGACCTGAAGGACAGGGCCAAGGAATTCCTCGGCAACCCCAACAATCTCCCCAATCTGCCGGAGAAGAAGCCTGTCGATATCCCGTTGCTTGGGACTGTCGATGTATCGCAGGGCGTCATCTCGCTGCGTAACGACCGCGGCACATCCTACGACATGTACCTGCAGGTGCAGAACGAGCTCACTGCAGCTATCAAAGAGATGCGCGACGAATTCGCCACCGCACGATTTGGCAAGAAGTTTGCCGATGTTAATGAAGAACAGCGCGAAGCTATAGAGCAGGCCATCCCGGTGGCCATATCGGAAGCCGAGCCCACAAAGATTGGAGGTAAATAATGGCACGATTCACAGGTAAGAAAGCAAAAGAGACGCCCGAACTGAACATGGGCTCGATGAGTGACATTATCTTCATGCTCCTGTTCTTCTTCATGGTCATCACCACCATGCGCGAGAGCACATTGTATGTGAAAATCATACCTCCGCAGGGAAGCGAAGTGACCAAGCTGGAGAAGAAAAGCCTTGTGAGCTACATTAATGTCGGTGTCCCTCTGCAGGACCAGCAGAAGAAGTACGGTACAGAACCCCGTATCCAGCTCAACGACCAGATAGCCGAAATCGGCGATATCATGCAGTTCTGCGAGTTGGAACGTTCGGCCCGCCCCGAGGCAGACCGTCCGTTCCTGACGACGGCCATAAAGGCCGACAAGCAGGTGCGTATGGGTTTGATTTCGGACATCAAACAGGAGCTGCGTCAGGCTGGTGCCCTGAAGATATTCTACAACGCCAGCAAAGGCGGGAGGAAGTAAACCTTCTGGGAAACACCCGATAGACTCTTAAAAGAACCGAGGAGGCCGTCCTGAAGAACAGGACGGCCTCTTTGTTTTTTATGCCCGAAAAACGGGGGTTGGAAATGGCTGCCGGCAGTGGGCGGGAGAGTGTCATGTGGATGTTGAAAAAAAATTGGACGCAATTCATTTTTTTTTCTTATCTTTGCACCGTCAAACTTTGAATAATAACAATAAAATACAATACAATGAGCACAAGAAAATACACATTGGTAATCAACCCCGGTGCCACATCGACCAAGGCTGCCATCTATGACGGCGAGAATGAAGTCTTTACCGAGAACCTCTCCCACCCTATCGAGGAGATACAGAAGTTCAAGGAAGTGGCGGACCAGTTTGAGTACCGCAAGGGAGCTATACTGGACATGGTGAAGCGCCATGGCGTTGGGACCGACGAGATAGCCGTGGTCATGGGCCGAGGCGGCCTGACGCGCCCGTGCGAGAGCGGCTGCTACCGTGTCAACGACCTGATGAAAGAGGAATGCCACGCTGGTATCCAGGGTAAGCACGCCTGCAATCTTGGTGCCCTGATAAGCGATGCCATAGCATCGGAAATTGGTCTTGAGTGTGCATATATCGCCGACCCCGGCATTGTGGACGAGCGTCCGGAGTATGCCAAGATTAGCGGTCATCCCGTCTTCGACCTCGATCCGTCGCACGAGGGCGTCATCTGGCACTGCCTGAACCAGAAGATGACGGCGAAGCTCTATGCCCGCGAGCTGGGCAAGCACTATGAGGACATGAACCTCATCATCGCCCACATGGGCGGCGGCGTGAGCGTCGGTGTGCACCAGCACGGACGCTGCGTGGAAGTCAACCGTGCCCTGTGCGGTCTCGGTGCCTTCTCCCCCACCCGCTGCGGCAGTATCAACGCTTCGAAGCTGATCGAGGTGGCATGCAGCGGCAAGTACACCGAAGCACAGCTGAAGAAGATGGTGACAGCAGAGGGCGGCTTTGTGGCCTACCTTGGCACCAACGACGCATACGAGGTTGAGAAGCGTGCCCTGGCCGGCGACAAGAAGTGCCAGCTGCTGGTTGACGCTTTTACATACCAGGTGTCGATGGAGATAAGCCGTCTGGCCGCCGTGGTGAACGGCAAGGTGGACGCCATCCTGCTTACGGGCGGCATAGCCTACAGCAAGCCCTGGATGGCCATGATTGAGGAGCGCGTGGGCTGGATTGCACCGGTGAAGGTCTACAAAGGCGAGAACGAGATGCTGGCTCTGGCCATCTGCGGAAAAGAGGTTCTCGACGGAGTACAAGTGAAGGAATATAAATAAACCACCACCATCGCAACGATGAAGAGAACGACCATTATGCTCACCGTCATCTTGGCGGTGAGCACTTGCATGGCCACCGCCCAAGAGGTGAAGATCAAGAGGGGTAAGGCCACGATGAGCGAGCAGCAATACAACGACATGAAGGCGAAGGCCGACGCATACGAGCGTGTGCAGAAAGAGTTGGCCGAGCTCAAGAAGAAGACTGCTCCCGCCACACCGTCGACTTTCAACGACTCGGCATCGTACGCCATAGGGCGAGACGTGTACATGCAGTGGGAGCGGCAGGGGCTTGGCATCGACGGCAAGATTGCCGGCCAGGCCATGATAGACTATGCCGAAGGGCACAGCCTCATAAAAGACCATCAGGCCCGTCCGCTGCTGCAACGCTTCCAGGAGAACTTCGAACGCCGCCAGCGCGCGGGCGTGGAGAGGAACATAGAAGCGGGCCGCAAATACCTGGACGAGGTTGGGAAAAACAAGTCGGTGTACACCACCGCCAGCGGTTTGAAGTACCGCATGATAAAGGAGGGCAACGGCAAAAAGCCCAAGGCCACGGACCGTGTGAAGGTGCACTACACGGGGACGCTGATTGACGGCACGAAGTTCGACAGCAGTGTGGATCGCGGTGAGCCCATCACCTTTGCCCTGAACCAGGTCATTCCCGGCTGGACGGAAGGTCTGCAGCTTATGGACGAAGGGTCGAAGTATATGCTCTACCTGCCGTACAACCTCGGCTACGGCGAACAGCCGGCCGGGGCGATACCGCCGGGTTCGGCGTTGATTTTCGAGGTGGAACTCTTAGAAATCAACCCTAAGTGAACACGTACGGAACACGATTCAAGATTACGACCTACGGCGAGTCGCACGGACTCGCCGTAGGTGCTGTAATAGACGGATGTCCGTCGGGTGTGAAGATAGACATGGACGCCATAAGGGCCGACATGTCGCGCCGCAGCCAGGGTGCGCCGCGGCAGGAGGAGGACAAGATAGAGTGGCTGTCGGGGGTGAAGGACGGCGTCACGCTGGGCACGCCGATAGCTTTCGTTATAGCCAACAGCAACGCGCGCAGCAAGGACTACGACGTACTGGAACACTGCTTCAGGCCTGGGCACGCGGACTATACCTACTTTGTAAAATACGGGCTGCGCGACCACCGCGGCGGCGGACGGGCTTCGGCCAGGGAGACGGCGGCGAGGGTGGTGGCCGGCGCCATAGCGCGGCAGCTGCTCGAGGGGATCACCATACACGCCGAGGTGGCGGAGACCGGCGAGCAGAAAGAAGGAGACACCTGCGGCGGAGTGGTGCGGTGCCGGATAGAAGGCCTGGCGGCCGGTGTGGGAGAGCCCCTGTTCGGGAAACTGAACGCACAGCTGGCATCGGCCATGATGAGCATACCGTCGGCCATAGGCTTCGAGATGGGCGCGGGATTCGGTGCGGCGCTGATGAGCGGGTCGGAATATATAGACCGCTGGCTGCCCGGCGGAGGAACCGTGACCAACCATTGCGGCGGCGTGCAAGGCGGAATAAGCAACGGAATGCCCGTCGAGTTCAGGGTGGCGTTCCACCCGGTGGCGACGTTGCCGCAGGCTGTGGAATGCCTGTGCGAGAACGGCGAGTTGAAGCTGCTGGACATCAAAGGCCGCCACGACCTGTGCCAGGTGCAGCGCACCCCCGTCATTGTGGAGGCAATGGCGGCGCTGTGCATAGTCAATTATATCCTATAGTTCAATACGGGTCTACGTCGAACTGGACGATGACGCCTTTCCAGTCGGGCTGTTCGTGCAGTTTGTCGGCCATCAGGAGTATTATCCGTTTTGCGTCGGCGATGGCTTCGGAGCGTTCGAAGCGCAGGATGACGGTCTTCAGGTAGAGTGCGCGGATGCGGCTCACGAGCGGATACTCAGGTCCCAAGACACGGTTGCCGAAGGTGGCCCTCATCTGGGTTGCAAGCCAATCGGCGGCATCGTTCACGCAGTTCTGGTCCTTGTGTTTGAGGGTTATCTCAATCAGCTTGAAATAAGGCGGATAGCGGAAGACGCGGCGTTCGTTGTCCTGGTCGCGATACATGGCCAGGTAGTCGGCGTCGACGACATTCTGAAGAATCTGGTGGCCTGGGTTGAAGGTCTGGATTATCACCCGTCCGCTGTCCTGATGGCGGCCGGCGCGGCCGCTGACCTGCGTCATCTGCTGGAAAGCGCGTTCGTAGGCACGGAAGTTGGGGTAGTTGATGATGTTGTCCGCGTTGACGATGCCGACGACAGAGACGTTCTCGAAGTCGAGTCCTTTGGTGACCATCTGGGTGCCGACGAGGATGTCGATCCGGTGCTCGGCGAAGTCGTTTAGCAGTTCCGTGTACTGGTTCTTCTGCATGGTGCTGTCGAGGTCCATCCTTGCCACGCGTGCGTCGGGGAACAGAATTTGCAGGTCCTCCTCTACCCTTTCGGTCCCGATGCCGGTCATGCGGAGATGGGTGGAGTGGCATGCCGGGCACTCGGAGGGGACCGGAATGGAATAGCCGCAGTAGTGGCAACGCAGGGAGGATGTGGCTTTGTGGTAGACCAGCGACACATCGCAGTGTATGCACTGCGGGATGTGGTGGCAGTCGTCGCATTCGAGTCGAAGAGAGAAGCCGCGACGGTTTTGAAACAGAATGACTTGCTGCCTCTTACTTAAAGCATCGCTTATGGCTGAAAGCATAACGGTGCTGAAGTTTCCCTTGGTTTCCTTGTTTTGGAGGGCGGCTTTCATGTCCACAATTTCAACCAAAGGTAGAGAGTAGCCACCGTAACGATTTGACATGGTGGCGAGACCGTACTTACCGACAAGTGCGTTGTGGTAACTTTCGACGCTTGGTGTGGCGCTTCCGAGCAGGCACTTTGCGTTCCAAAGCGAGGCAAGGTAGACGGCGGAGTCGCGAGCCTGGTAGCGTGGGGCTGGGTCGAACTGCTTATAGGACGAGTCGTGCTCCTCGTCGACGATGACAAGAGAGAGGTCAGTGAAAGGCAGAAAGAGAGCGCTTCGGGCTCCGAGGAGGATTTGGAAGCGGCTATCGTCGCGAGAGGCGGTGCGCCGCCACACCTCGACCCGTTGGCTTGACGAGAAACGGGAGTGGTAGACACCGACCTTGTCGCCAAAATAGCGACGGAGACGATTGATTACCTGAGCCGTCAAGGCGATTTCTGGCAGGAGGAACAGGACCTGGTGTCCGGCGCGTATCTCGCGGTCTATCAGTTTGATGTAGACTTCGGTCTTGCCGCTCGAGGTGACGCCGTGCAGGAGGAACGTCCTCGGCGCGTCAGGGGCCGAGATAGCGTCGAACGCGCGCTGCTGTTCGTCGTTGAGGACGATGGAGGAGACCGGAGTCAAGTCGTCGGCAGAGTAGCTGACCAGCCGGCTTTCGATGTGTTCTTCCTGGATGAGGACCCCGTTTTTCAGCAGGGTCTGCATGGCGGAAACCTGTGGTAAAGCACGCTTGGCCACGGCTTTACGGCCGAAGGAGGACTGCTGGATGAAGGTGATGAGGAATTCGACCTGCTTAACGCGCTTCTTGCGCTCCAGGTCGTCGAAAAGGCTTTTTAGAGCCTGCTCGTCGCTGTACTGAGGGGCCAGTTTGAGGTAGGTGGACTTACGGGGCACGAAACGCTCCCGAAGTTCTTCCTCCATGATTACAATACTGCGGTCGATCATGCCGCGGATGAGAGGCATAATCTTTTGAATGCCAAGGGCGCGGCTGATGTCGTCCAGTTTCATTGCCGAATGTTGCGCCAGCAGTTCGACGACCATGCGCTCGTACTTGGTGAGCCTTCCGAGTTCGCCGTCGAAGTCGGGATGGATTGAAATGGTCGATTCGCTGGCCAGCTTCATGCCGGCGGGCAGGGCGACCTGCATGACGTCGCCGGGGCAGCACATGTAGTAGCCAGCCATCCACTCCCAGAAAAGCATGTGTTGTTCGGAGACGACGGGGCTGTCGTCGAGGACGGCCATGATGTATTTGGAGCGCCAGGGCGGTTGGGTGGTATGGACGCGACGGACGATGGCGGAGTAAATGCGTTTTTGGCCGAACTGGACGACGACCCTCACGCCGGGGACGACGGCCTCTTGGAGGTCGCGGGGGACCCTATAGGTGTAGGTGCCAGGCAGATGGAGCGGCAAGAGCACGTCGGCATAATATGTCACGGAATCGTCCATTACGGTGTGCAAAGATAGCAAAAAATATTGATAACCGATGTAAAAAAGCGGTGGGCGATTTGTTGCCCGGGTACTGCTTTAGGGTAGAGAAGGGGTAGAGAGGGGGTAGAGAGGGTGGCATGCGAAATCAGATTGAGGGCAGGACACCGTAGACGAGGAGGCCGACAACGCCGGACGCGACGATAAGGAGTATGGGGCTTGCTTTTTTCTTGAGAGCCAGGATGAACACGGCGGCGAAGATGAGGATGGAGGTGATGAGCTGGGCTGGAGAGTCGATGGAGCCGAATGTCTCGGTGTTGACGAGCGAGAGAGCGGCGGCGGCGATGAGGCCGACGACCGTCAGTCGGACTATGCGCATGACGGTTTCGACACGACGGTCGGTGATATGGTCCATGAGTAGACGGCCCACGAGCAAGACCAGGGCTACGGGAATGGCAATGACAGCCAGGGAGGCGGTCAGCGAACCGGCAATGCCCACCCAGACGGGGTATCCAGCATTGACGGCGGCAGTATAGCCTGCGTAGGTGGCGGTGTTGATGCCGACGGGGCCGGGTGTGAACTGGCTCACGGCGACGAGGTCGGCGAACTCGCCGGTAGACATCCAGTGCCAGTGGTCGACGACTTGGTCTTGGATGAGGGCTATCATGGAGTAGCCGCCGCCGAAGGTAAAGGCGCCGACAAGAAGGAATGTGTAGAAGAGCTGCCAGAGGATCATGAGGTGTGGCGGTTTGATTTAGAGAAAGCCAGTCCAAGCAGGACTGCGGCGAGGATGACGAGCACAGGGCTGACGCCGAGGAGCCAGATGAGCAGCGCCGACAAGATTGGTATCCAGCAGTTGGACCATGAGACCTTGGCAGAGCGGGTCATGTTGAAGACGGGAGCAGCTATGAGAGCCACGACGGCAGGGCGCAGCCCTTTGAACACGGATGAGACGATGGGGTTTTCGCGAAAGGAGCGGAAGAAGACGGCGAGAAGGAGGATGAATGCGATGGGCATGATGATGTTGCCCAGCGTGGCGACGGCAGCCCCGCGAACACCGCGCAGACGGTAGCCTACGATGCAAGCCATATTCACGGCGAAGACACCCGGCATGGCCTGAGAGAGAGCGACACAATCGAGGAAGAGCGACTCGTCGAGCCATCGGTGACGGTCAACAAGTTCCCGCTGGAGAAGCGGTATCATGGCATAGCCGCCGCCGACAGTGAATGTGCCGGCCTTGAAAAAACTCCAGAATAGTTCACAATATTTGGCCATATAATCCGTTAGTGTACGGTAATAACAGGAAAAAAGGATAAAAAGTATACAGATGAACAATCTTTTCTTTGTCATTTTCATGGTCTTCGTACTGGTGATGCTGGTACTGGACCTTTTCGTGTTCCACAAGAAAGACCATGTAGTCAGTGTCAAGGAGGCGGCTTTGCAGACAGGCATGTGGATAGGACTGGCGATGGCGTTTGCGGCTCTGCTATTTTTCCACGCCGAGTGGGTGCATGGCAAGAGTGTGGAGGAATTTGCATCGCTGGCGGAGTTGAATGCGTACCGCCACGAGACAGCGTCGCAGTTTTTGGCCGGTTACTTCCTTGAGGAGAGCCTTTCGATAGACAACATCTTCGTGATGATAATGATTTTTGTGAGTTTCGGCATAAAGAAAGAGTACTATCACAGGGTTCTATTTTGGGGTATTTTCGGTGCCATTGTGCTGAGATTCATATTCATCTTTGCCCTTGGAGCGTTGGTTACCAAGTTCTCGTGGCTGCTGGCCATATTCGG
>CAMVAA010000010.1 GCA_947165345.1 uncultured Bacteroidales bacterium | reverse complement strand
AGAGAGGACCCAGAGAGGACCCAGAGAGGACCCAGAGAGGGGGTAGAGAGGGTGCTTGCAGAGAGGCTTTTGCAGGTGGCTTGATTTTGAGTCTATCGTTATATGGACTGAGGGCTTGCCTAATGAAAAATCTTAACACTATTTAACACAAATCCCCCCCCCCCCCCCGCAATAAATGGATAAATATGGCGTTAGAATAAATTATTTTATAATAAAGGGACAAAGATGGGCATCAAACCGAACATACTGACAATAGTGCTTTTTGCGCTGCTTGCCACGTCGTGTGTCACGAGCCGTAGGGTTGACTACCTGCAGGACATGACACAGGGGAGCCAGATAGAGCTGGAGGACCGTTTTGAGGCGCGCATTGCTCCCTATGATGAACTGATAATCAGAGTCTCGTCGTCGCAGCCCAATCAGGAGATGGCGGCGCCGTTCAATGTGGGGCTTGAAGGCAACGTGTATCTGGTGGACGTCAACGGCGACATTGAGTTTCCGGTGGTTGGCAAGTTGCATGTGGCGGGATTCACGAGGATGCGTGTTCAGGAAATCCTGAAGCGTATGCTGGAGCAGGGCGACTATCTTGATGACCCGTATGTCATGGTGAGGTTCAAGACGTTCAAGATATTCGTGCTCGGCAACGGGGGAGGCAAGGTGATTAACGTGGCCAATGAGCGATGCACTTTCCTTGAGGCTTTGGCGTTGATGGGCGGTCTGGACAACTACACCAGACGCGACCGGATAGCGGTGATGCGCGAGGTGAACGGGCGCATGGTGATGCGCTACCTTGACCCGCGGTCAAGTGCTGTATTCAACGACCCCTTTTTCATGATGCAGCAGAACGACTTCATCATACTCGACGGTGTGAACGGCGGCACGATGCGTCAGGAGGTTACCTACTGGGCGACTTTCTTGTCGACGCTGGTTTCGTCGGCAACGCTGATACTCACACTGGGCACGTACCTCAAGAACAAATAGGCAACAAGTACACAACACATAACCACACAACGCGATATGGCAGAAGAGACTAAAAACTCAGAGACCTCCTTCTTGGACCAGAAGACCGGACCGAAGGTTCACGTAAAGGACGTGTTAGTTATCGTGATGCGTAACCTGCATTGGCTGCTGCTGTGTGGAGCCATAGGAGCGCTGGTGTCCGGCTACTGGGTGCGGCACCAGAACCGCGTCTACGAGAGCAGTGCCCGTCTGCTCATCAAGGGTTCGTCAACCGGTAGCGGCAGCGACGGCAGCACGATGCGCGAGGCGTCAATCAAGAGCATGTTTGCCAACAAGTCGCTCTACAACAGCTCGATCAACAACGAGATGATGATACTGAGTTCGAAGTCGGCCATGTTAGAAGTGGCCAAGAACCTCGACCTCAATGTGGATTATACCACAAAGACCCGACTGGTGAACCGAGTGAAAGACCTCTATGGCGAGTCCCCGTTCAAGATGGAGTTTGTCGACGAAGGCGACGAGAAGCCGGTGGAATTCGACGCTTCAGTAGTGGACGACAACCGGATTACGCTGACCGTGGATGGATATGAGCCGGTGACGGCGGAGTTTGAAGATACGGTGGCCATGCCCTTTGGCCGTGTGGTGGCCCACAAGACGTGGTTCTTGACCCCGTCGTATTATGGCACCCCGATTCACGTCTCGCGCCGCAGCCTCAATGCTACGGCCGACTACTATCGCTCCGCCATGGTTGTTACGCGCAATGACGACTTCAATACCATCGTCAACATTGCGATTCACGATGCGTCGCCCATACGTGCCGCCGAAGTTATCAACGAAGCGATAAGAATATACAACGAAGACGCCATCAGGGACAAGAGGCGCATCATAGCGGAGACTTACGACTACATCAACGAACGTCTGTCTCTTCTGCATTCGGACCTTGGCATACAGGAGAACGCCTTGGCCGACTTCAAGCGGAGGAACAACCTGCTTGACATCTCGTCGTTCGGTCAGAGCTACCTGGCCGCCAGTATTCAGTCGTCGGAGGAGATTGAGCGCCTCAACAAGCAGCTTTCCACAGCCCGCTACCTGATGCAGGTCAACGAGGATGGGCAGGATGCGCACATCATACCCGGCAACGTGGGCATTGACGACGAGCACATCTCGCGCCTTATAGCCACCCACAATGACTTAGTTCTTGAACTCGGCAACTACCAGAACCAAAACAATCCCATGGTGAGGCAAAAGAAAGGCGAGCTTGCCAAGCTCAGGCGCGACATGAACACCCTGCTTGGGGTATATGTCGGTGTTCTGCAGGAGAGAATCTCCAGTGTCAGTTCGGCCGCCAACACGGCCGCCAACAAGATGAGTCAGGTGCCGCAGCAGCAGTTGTATATTGAAAACATTGAACGACTGCAGAAAATCAAGGAGGAGCTGTACCTCCACCTGCTGAGCCGTCGCGAGGAGCTACTGATAAGCCAGCCTTCTATAGAGCCCAACGGCAAGATTTTGGATCCGGCCCGCATAAACCGCAATCCTATAGCGCCGGACGAGAATCGCACTACCGCCATGGGCCTGATATTCGGTCTGCTGGTGCCGGTAGCTGTGTTCTTCTTGCGTAGGCTCTTTGACACGAAGGTGAAATACCATAACGATGTCATGCGCGGCACCACGGCCCCGTTCCTGTGTGAGATACCTGCACGGCGCAAGGATGACGACAGCAACATAGTGGTGTCCGGCAGCGACAACGATACGATGACAGAGTCGTTCCGTCTGCTGAGGGCCAAAGTTGACTTCCTTGGAGGCGACGCTGGCGAAGGCGTTGCGAAGGTTTATATGATTACGTCGCTCATGGCAGGCATGGGTAAGACGTTCATATCGTCCAACCTCGCGGCCAGCCTTGGTATTGCGGGTAAACGGGTTATTCTGCTCGACCTCGACTTGAGACGTGGTTCGCTGACACGACGTTTCTACTCGCGTCGCCATGTCGGCCTTTCCAACTATCTTGTTGGCAAGGTAGAGGACTGGGAGTCGATTGTCAAGCACGACATTGTGAGCCGTGGAGTGGACAGCATCTTCACCGGCCCGTTACCGCCCAACCCGACTGAGTTGCTCGGCAATGGACGTCTCGACGAACTGGTTGCGCGACTGCGCGAACATTATGATTATATCATTTTCGACACCGCGCCGTCGGGCCTCGTGGTCGATACCGACGTGATAAAGCACTTGGTTGACAATACTATCTTCGTTATCCGCTATGGTAAGGTCGACAAGCGTATGCTTGCCAACATTGAGGAGATGTACCAGCAGCATACCTATCCCAACATGGCGCTGCTACTTAACGACGTCCATTATCGCAAGCTTATGCCGCTTGAGCGTAAATACGGATACGGCTATGGCTATGGGTACGGATACGGCTATGGCTACGGTTATGGCTACGGCTATGGTTATGGCTACGGCTACGGTTATGGCTATGGTGACGATAAGCCGGAGCAAGATGACGACAAAACGAAAAGAAACAACAAACAACGATAACTTTAATAATAAAAGAAGAAAGTGAAGAGGAAATTATTGGTACTGCTATTGCTGCTGGCATCAGGAATGACGGTGACGGCACAGAACTTCCAGAGACGCGGCTTTGCCCTTGGTGTAGACAGAGACACGCTGCTATATCTTATAGCATCGCCTTTTGACAACTGGTATCTCAATGTCGGCGGTGGTATTCAGACGTTTATTGGTAATGAGTTGGAGTCTGACGCAAGACGCAATAAGTTGAACTTCAATGGGCGAGTTGAAATCGGCAAATGGATTATTCCTGATGTGGCTATCTCGCTGAGGTTTTCGCTTTTCAATGTCGACGGTCACTCCACTTACGGCAAGCAGCCGTTCATCAATAAGGCAGATGATACGCCGACCGGTGTTTGGGACCAGTCGAGCAACGACTATTACTATTTGTACCATGCCCATGCGTTTTCGGCAATGGGCTTTGTGATTTTCGACTGGACCAACTTCCTTGGCGGATATGAGAGGGGCAAGCATAACAGGTGGCATGTCTTTATGCCGCTGGGTCTTGGCATGTCGGTCCTGTATGGCGAACAGCGAAATCCATTTACCGACACATACGAGGTTGGCACTATGCGATACAACCGCGAACTTGCCTTCAGCGGTGGGTTGGGATTGGAGTATGTTTTCTCGGAGTATTTCACCGTCAACGCTGCGGCCGAGCTTTTCGGATCGGAGTCGACATGGGACTGGTCGCCGTACAACAATGCCCGCTCAATTTTTGACTTGATTCCCTCGTTTTCTGTATGTTTGAAGGTCAACTTCATAAACGAGATTACCAAGTATAATATGCATGCTCGCGAGTCGAGAAGGGTGAAGACCTTCCATGAGTTCCAGACGGTAGGCTCGCAGATGCAGCTGGAAAACCGCGAGGTCGAAGTGAAGCGTCTTGCGCAAGCCCAGGATTCGCTGGTGGACCTCATAGTGGAGAAGAACGGCAACCGCGAGGACCTTATGCGTAAGTATGACAGTCTGGCCAACTTGTTGGACGACATCAACCGCAACATGAAGAACTACAGACAGCCTGAGAACATGTTGGCCGAGTTGCTTGACTTCAATGAGTCGCACGGTCTGCCGGCTGTGGTGGTATACTTCCAGCTTGACCGGTACGAGATAGACTACAATGCTGACCGTCGTTTGCAGAGTTTCGCTCGCGAGGTCAACCGCCTCGACGACTCGCTCGAGTTCTTCCTGCTTGGTGCTGCCGACTCGGCTACGGGTACCGTAAAACACAATATATGGCTCTCCGAGCAGCGTTGCAATGCGGTATACAACAGGATTGTCAAACAGTACGGCGTCAATGCTAAACGACTCCTTGTAAGGCCGTTGGGCGGCATTACGGACTACGAGCCGCAGGAGAATAACCGAATGGGCATGCTCATTCTGCGTACTCCCGAGACAGAGGAGATTGTGGAGCGTTGGCTTAGAACCGGCAGTTCTGGAATCAACGGAGCCTTTGAGTCACGCAACGTAGGCACTTTTGTTGACCCGGATAAGCAGAAAGAGGATACACCGAGCGCTACAGAGACCCAAAAGGCGGATACACCTGACGCTACAGAGGATCAAAGTACAGATACCATAGAGGACCAAGGCGAGGACTCGAAGACTCTCGGTGCTATCTATGTCGAGGACGGCCGTATTGTGGTTGTTGCCACCGAAGGCGACCCCATACAGATTCTCGATGCAAATGGTAATGAGGTATTGACTACTGTATCGAGCGGCAAAGACAACTTCATTGTCGCCAAAGGTGCATATATGGTCAAGTTGGGCAACCGCCTGCAGGTTGTGTTGGTCGACTGACCACACTAATCGGGACGAAATAACAAGCCAAAAGCCACGTAGAGTGGCGTTGGACTGCCAGGCGAGAGTGTGTGCCTGACAAAAGACAAAAGAGAGAGAAGTCCCCAGTGGGGACGATAGAAGACATCCGTGGGCGGGGAGCCTGCGGACAGAAGACAAGAACAATGACAAATCCCGTAGGGGCGACACGATGGATACCAACCAAGTGTCGCTCTTACTTTTTTGTGTAGAGTTGTATCACCTGCGGTTCAGGCGCCTTATGTGTTATACAAAAGCCCGAGTACTGCAAAATTCAAAGGGGCGTCAGACCAGTCTGACGCCCCTTTGGGGTTCTTATTGTCTACGGTAGTGGACAGGTTTATTTGAGGCCGAGTTTCTTCTTCACTTGGGGCATAATGTCGTCGCTGTCCTGCGAGTAGAGCAGGGCTGCCGTACCGGCATCGAAGATATAGGTGTAGCCACCTTCTTTGGCCACTTCTTCGATTGCTTTCTTAGCCCGGTCTATGATAGGCTTCAGTAGCTCGGTTTCGCGCTCCTGCAGCTGTTTCTGTGCATTCTGCTGGAATTCCTCGATGCGCGATGCCATGTCCTGAATCTCGCGTTGTTTTGTCTGGCGGATAAGGTCGGTCCAGCCAGCCTGGTTGGCAACGTAGTCGTTGTAACGCTTCTCGGCTTCGGCCTGCATAGACTTCAGGGTCTCCTCCAGTTCGCTCACCTCGCCTTGCAGAATAGTCTGGGCAGAGTCGCGGCCAGGCATAACCTGCATCAGGTCGTTCGAGTTGATGTGTCCGAGTTTGATGTTCTTCTGTGCCATTGCCGTGCCGCCCATGGCGACAAGGCAAATCATCATTGCGATAAATGTCTTTTTCATCTTTCTGTATCTATTATTTTGTTTTGTTCATTAATGGTTGCGACGAGCTACCCAGTGGGGGGAGGCTGTTGCGTGTGTTGGTTCGTTGAGAGCCCTGTCGGGTTCTCATTTCGGGGTTGGTAGGCTTTTGGTTTTTTCTGCTGTCTTTACCCTCGGCTTTGGTGTCGGGTGTGGCGTCGGACTTGTTTGGTTTGTAGCCCAACAGTTCGAGGACTTCGTCGCTGATGTCGTATTTCTTGTTCACGAACAGTAGGGTGGCGCTGCCGGCCCTGTCGAAGACGAAGGCATAGTTCTTCTCGTGGGCGACTTTCTCTATGGTGCTGTATACGCGGTCCTGAATGGGTTTCAGGAGTTCGGCGCGACGCTTGTCGAGGTCGCCTCCGGCACCGAAATACTGCTGCTGCAGGTCTCTGAGCTCCTTCTCTTTTGTGGCTATCTCTTCCTGGCGACGTTTCTTCAGATTGTCGGGCAGCAGGAAATTCTCTTGTTCGTAGCTGGCCCGCAGTTCTTCTATTTCGCCTGCTTTGTCGGACAACTCTTTCTGCCAGTCGGCGACATAACGGTCAATTCTTTTCTGTGCGCTGGCGAAGTCGGGTATGTTGCGCAGCACATAGTCGGTATTCACACAGGCGTATTTTTGGGCATGAGTGTATTCTGGTGTCGAGAATTGGAGAGCGAGAGCCATGCCTATGCAGAGCACGGCTTTCACAATGTACCTTCTATGTCGCATTGGTTTCATTACGCTGTTGTTTAGTCGAGGCTTTGGCCGATGGAGAAGTGGAAGTGGCTGCCGCCGTATGTATCGTTGCTGAAGCCGTAACCCCAGTCGATGCCTATCAGACCGAATATCGGCATGAAGAGTCGTACGCCAATACCGGCTGAGTTGTGCATCTTGAACGGCTGGAACTCATCCATGCTGGCCCAGCTGTTGCCGCCTTCGAGGAAAGCAGCTACCCAGAAGGTGGCGTTGGGGCTTTCGATGATGGGGTGGCGCAGCTCGAGGGTGAAGCGGTCGAATACAGAGGCACCATTGGCAGGGCTGAGGCTGTTGTTCTCGTAGCCGCGCAGGGGTATCACCTCCTTGCCGTCGAGCATCCAGGACGAGAGACCGTCGCCGCCGAGGAAGTAGCGGCCGAAAGGCGAGAGACCGATGTTCTTGTCGTAGTAGCTCATGAAGCCGAACCGGAAGCGGGTGTTAAGCACCAGGTTGCCTACCAGGTTAAGCATCCATGAACCGCGCAGGTTCATCTTGTAGTATTCCACCCAGCGGTATTTCTCTTGGGCTGTGGCATTGGAGTAGTCTTTGCCGCCGATGAGCGAATAGGGAGGGGTGACGTAGATAGCCATGCTGACTTCCGAGCCGCTACGGGCATAGATGGGAGAGTCGAGCGAGTTGCGGCTGATGGTGAAGCCGTAGCTCAGGTCGTTGGCCTTGCCGTCAGTAAAGATGTTGGAGTTGAGGGTGTAGTTGTCCAGCACGTAGTGCTTATAGCTTATGCTGTGGCTGATGATGAAGTAGTCGTCGGGCCACTTCAAACGTTTTGAGAAGCTCACGCCGGCGCCGGTGATCATCAGGCTGCGGTACTCGTCGGTGCCGCGGTATGCGGATAGTCCGTTGCTGTACAGATTGTGGTATACGGAGCCTGTAAGCGACTGTGCCCTGCGGCCACCGAGCCACGGTTCGGTGAACGAGGCGTTGAGGGCATAGTAGTACGTTCCGTTGGTGACGGCGTTGAGGCTCAGTTTCTGTCCGTCGCCGGCCGGCAGCGGCGCCCATGCTTTCTTGTTGAAGATGTTGCGGACGCTGAAGTTGTTCAGCTGGATACCAATCTGTCCAATAATCATACTTCCGCCGTAGCCACCCTGCAGGTTGAGCTGGCTGGTGCTTCCCTCTTCCACCTGGTACACGATGTCCACTGTGCCGTCGTTTTCGTTGGGCTTGGGTTCAGGTTTGATGCTTTCCTGCTTGAAGTATCCGAGGGTGACGAGCTCGCGCTGGCTACGTATGACGGCGTCGCGGCTGAAGAGGTCGCCGGGGCGAGTGTGGAGCTCACGCATCACGATTTTGTCGTTGGTGATGGTGTTGCCTTCGATGCTTACGTTGCGTATACGGGCTTGTTTGCCTTCCTCGATGCGTATTTCGATGTCTATAGAGTCGCCGTCCACGGCCACCTCTACCGGTGTGGCGTGGAAGAAGAGATATCCGTTGTCCATGTAGAGCGACGTGATGTCTGTGCCGGAGGGGTTGTAGGTCAGGTTCTCCTGTAGTGTTGAGCGGTTATAGGGGTCGCCTTTCTCAATGCGCAGGGCCCGCCGCAATGTCTCGTCGGAGTATATAGTGTTTCCGCTAAAGGTGATGTTACGGAAGAAGAACCGGTGTCCCTCGTACACGTTGACACGCACCTTCAGCCTGTCCTGCTTGGCCTGTTTCTTGGCACTCATGTTCAGCTCGTTCTGCGGCACTTCCCATACTGTGTCGCTCACTATCTTGGCGTCGCGGTAACCCTGTTCGTTATAGTAGTCGATGATGCCCTTGAGGTCGTCGCGGAAGTCGTTTTCTATGTAGCGGCTCTTTTTCCAGAACGGTTTGGTGAAGATACGGAGCTTCCAGAATTCTTTGGCCGAGGACCAGAGGCGTTTGCGGTAGTGTACATCGTGCGTCTTCTCCATCTTGCTTTGCAGCACGGTGGACGGAATCTGCTCGTTGCCGGTGAATATCAGAGAGTCGATTTTCACCTTTTTGCCGCGGTCCACGTTGAATGTGATAGTCACACGGCCCGAGGTGTCGGTCTCGGTGGTGGGTGTTACCTGTACTTGAGTGTATCCTTTCCCGATATAATACCCTTTGATTTTGTTCACTGACGTGCGCAGCATGTTCTCTGTGACCACCTCGCCGGAGCCAATGTTTAACTCGTCTTTCAGTTTGTCGGCCTCGCCTTTGCGCACCCCGGTAAAGGCGTATTTCTCCATACGAGGGCGTTCTTTGAGAACGATTTTCAGGAATGCAATGTTGCCCTGCAGACGGGTTACTCGTATCTGCACGTCTTCGAACATGCCCTGTTTCCAGAGGTTTTCGATGGCGGCCGAAAGCTTGTCGCCGGGTATCTTCACCTTGTCGCCTACCTGCAGACCGGCCACCAGCTGCACCACGCGGGTGTCGAAGTTCTCGGCCCCCTCGTAGCTGATGCCGCCTATCTCGTAGGTTTTTGGAGTCAGGTAATCAAAGTCGTATTCCACCCCGCCGCCAATGACTGTCTGAGATTGGGCGGCGAGGGTGCTGAGTATCAGGATTGCTGTCAGTAGCAGCGCTCGTCTGGTCTGTATCATTTATTCTTGCACTTAACTATATAATAACTTTGATGTTGTCGTTTTATTATATAGTCGCGTATCTTTTTTGGTTATTTTTCATTCTCCACCTGAGCCTCAGTCTTTCCGAAGCGCCGTTGGCGCTGCTGATAGTCGAGAACGGCGTCGTAGAAGTGTTCGTGGCGGAAGTCGGGCCACAGCAGGTCTGTGAAATAGAACTCGGTGTATGCCATTTGCCACAGCAGGAAGTTGCTCACCCTGAGCTCGCCGCCGGTTCTGATTAGCAGGTCGGGGTCGGGGTAATCCGCCGTGGTCAGGTAGCGACGCAGTGTCTCTTCGTCGATGTCGTCGGCTTTCAGACCGTCGCGGCATATCTGCTTCAGAGCCTCTGCTATCTCCCAGCGCGAGCTGTAGCTCAAGGCAAGAGCAAGGGTGGTGGAGGTGTTGGCGGCGGTCTGCTTGATACACCCTTCCAGTACTTTACGCGAGCGTTCGGGTATGCGGCTGGTGTCGCCAATGGTCTGCAGGCGCACGTTGTTGTCCATCAGGGTCTTGGTTTCGCTGTGGACGGCTTTGACAAGCAGTTCCATCAGTCCGTCGACTTCGGCTTGTGGGCGGTTCCAGTTCTCGGTGCTGAAGGTGTAGAGCGTAAGGTATTCCACCCCCAGAGCGACGGCGGCTTCGACGGCGGCGCGCACGGCATCCATGGCGCTTTGGTGCCCGAAGAGGCGTTCGTGTTTGCGTTGCATGGCCCAGCGGCCGTTGCCGTCCATGATGATAGCCACGTGTCTGGGCACGCGGTTGCGGTCTATTTGTTCTATTGTTGCCATTGTCTTACAGTTTGCATCTTTTTGATCGAGTCCATCCGAGCAGTGTTTCGAGGCTGAAGCCCACGCGAATGGTGAAGAACGAGTACCAGTCGTTCAGCGAGTCGTCGCCACGTTTAATACCGGCCGCGTTCACATACCCCTCCTCCACCTCGCCGCTGCGGTCGGCCATTATGCTGGCCAAGCCCCCGTTTTCCACCTCGGCGCTGAGCAGGGCGGAGCCGACGTAGGTGGTGCTTACGTCGTCGATGTAGTCGGTCCAGGTCTTGCGGAATCCATACTCGGCACTGAGCGACACACTCTTGCCGAGTCTGCAGCGGAAGCCCACGCCGAAGGGCAGACAGAGCTGAGTGAGCTGGTAGGGGCGCCGTTCGGGGTAGGCCGATGTGCCCTGACCTTCGGTGTGCAGTTCCCGCAGTGCCACCCACCGGCTGCTGCCGTCGGCCTCGGTGTAGAGGGCCTCAGGCGAGAAATGGTACACCCCGAGGCCGCCGAAGATGTAGGGAGTCCAGCGGCTTTCGGTGGCCCCGGGGCCGTAGGGGCGGAAGTCGAACTCCACCACGGCGGCCCCCTCCATGAGGGAGCTGCGGAAGCTCAGATTACGACGAACGATGTAGTCTTGTGTGCATTCCAGCTTCCCGTAGCTCAGTTCGACGCGTACCGACCACCGGTTGTCGAGCCGAGTGTGCAGACCTGCGCTGACGCCCCAACGTGGCACCGAGAGGGCGCTCTGGTTGTTGAGGTCGCCGATGTAGAAAGTGGCGTCGCCGCCCAGCAGCAGGTGGCTGCGGCCGAGGAAGTCGGTGCGCTGTGCCGACACACCTGCACAGATGGCCGTCAGGAGCAATGCTATGAGCCAGTGTCTATTCACCCGTGGGCCATTTTATTGAGCGACAGATGCCGTCGACCTGCATCAGGTAGTCGCGCTTCTCGAAGCGAGGGCAGTAGACGTAACCGGTCAGTTCCACGATTTGAGTGCCGTCGGGCGAGAGCAGGGTGTAGGACACGAACGGGCCACCCATGAAGTCGCCGAAGAGGCGCCACAGGCCACGAGTCTCTATGCAGTAGCTGGAGCCCTTGAAGTCGACCTTGCGGCTTGTGAGCGGCACACGCCGCTCGGTGCCCATATAGCTGCCTTCGGACGGTCCTTGCACCTCGCGTCGCATGGTGGTGTCCAGGCGGTTCCATATCTTGGTTGTGTCGAACTGCTGCTCGTTGCGGTAAGGCATCACGTTCACCATGACGCCGAGGCCGAAGTCTTTGGTCTCTTTGCGCAGCCAAGTGAAGTCGCCGTCCTCGTTGGCCCAGATATACTCCTTGGGGAGAGTCAGGCTGAAACCGTACTTCTTCTCCACCCGCTTCATGAGGTCCACGTTGCGGTCTTTGAAAAAAGCACGGTCCATGCGCTCGTACTCCTTCTCGTAGAGCTCCTCCAGAATGCGGTCGGCGTGGGCGCGCAGCATGGCGTGGAGCGAGGCCTGGCTTTTGGCGGCCAGGTCAATCACCACCTGCGGTTCGGCCCACTGGTTGTGGTTCACATACATCTTGTCCGGATTGTCGGGTTTGATGTCGCAGACTATGATGTTGCGGTGCATCTGGAACATCTGAGTGTTGTGGAGCGAACTCACCGGCACGTTGATGGTTGAGAATCGGGGCTCGGGTTGCGGCAGACCTTCCTGTGGTTCGTGGAGCAGCGAGTCTATCAGGGCTTTGGTGTCGCCGACATATACGTCGCGGTCGGCCACCACCATCACCTCGCAAGTCTTGCCACTCGAACTGCGCTTGCCCAAGGCCTTGGTCTCTGGGCTGTTGCAGCAACACAATAGGGTGGATGCCACTGCTATCAGCAGTGCGGCTATCGCTTTTGTTGTTCTCTCCATTGGTGAAACTCTTTTATGGGTTGTTCTATCGGTGTGTATCTTATATCCAGTTCTCTCTCGGCCCGGCTTCCGTCGTAGTACTCTTTCACGCACAGCTGCCGGGTGTTGTTCAGGCTCAGCTCGGTGCGAATGCCGAGGCTTCGCGCCACGCTGCCCAGTGCACCGGCAGCTGCCACGAGCCAGGCGGGGAGCGTCAGCACCCGCTGGCGGTAGCCCATCGTTGCGGCCTGCAACTCGTACAGCGCCTTGACGGTCAGGTTGTGGCAGGCCACGATGTAACGTTCGCCGCTTCGGCCTTTTGTCAGAGCGTTGACCGCTGCCGCCGCCACGTCGTCGACCGCCACGAATGCCTTGCCGCCCGGTGGTGCCGCCATCAGGCGGCGACGGTAGGCGGCCAAGAGCATCCTGCCCGAGGAGGGCTTCACATCCCACGCGCCGAGCATGAAGCCGGGGTTCAAGACCACGACGTGCCAGTCGGGGTGCCGCCGAGCGGCTTCGATGGCCACCTCTTCGCCGGCACGTTTGCTGGTGGCGTAGAGGCTGGCGGTGAACGGCGGCTCCATCGGGGCCTCCTCGTCGGCTGGTTCAGTGGCGGAGCCGTAGCCTATGGTGTTGGCCGTCGAGGTGTGTACCAGCCGTTTAATGCCTTGCTGCTCCATGACTTCCACCACGGCGCGGCAGAGGTTGCGGTTGGCGGGGTCGTAGTCGCTGCGGTGCAGCATGCTCATGTCCGTAGCACCGGCGCAGTTCACAATGGCCTCGCAACCTGCCGCGGCGCTGCACAGTACGGAGTGGTCCAGCGGATTGCCGACCACGACGGAGGTTGCGTCCGGCAAGGTCCGCAACCCCTCGCGGCGGCGCACTATCGCCGTCGTCGAGTGACCTTCGGCCGCGAGACGCCGCAGCACGTTGTGCCCCAGCAGGCCCGTGGCCCCGAGCAGCAGCACCTTCATAGGCTATCAGAGGCCGAGCACGTCGGCTCCCTGCTTGTACACTATGTCGCGCGGAATGTTGGCGTCGCGGATGGCGTCGAGGTCGCGCTGCAGGTCGGCGCTGATTTTGCCGTTGCGGTCGCTGTAAGCCTTGGCGGCGGCCATGTCGCCCTCGCCTTCCATAGCTATGATGATGGCGGCCCAGCCGCGAGCAGCCTCGCGTGCCTTGTCCACGTCGATTACATATTTGCCATCGGCATTGCGGCTGAAGGCGCCGTGCTCGAGGAAGTAGTTGTAGCACATGATGTTGGCTACGCCGTGGGCTTCGGTGGCGCCGAAACGCACCGAGCGCAAGATGCCGGCTATGAAGGTGATGTAGTTCTGGGCGACGGTGGTGTTTGTGATTTCGCCGCGCTCGATGAGCTGTTCGGTGAGGAAGAGGCCGCAGACGTCGGCTTTGGCTTCCTCCCAAGCGCTGTACTGTGCGCCGAGTGCCTGACGGCAGGGGATGCCGGTGGTTACGGTGTTCTTAATGCCCAGACCGTGAGCCACTTCGTGGTAGCAGGTGTTGCCGAAGAAGGCGTTGAAGGTCACGCTGTCCACCTGTTCGGGGCAGACCATCAGCTTGGCGATAGGCACCATGATGTTGTCAAACTTGGCCTGCATGGCGTTCTTGAGCTGGAGACGACGGCTGCCTTTGGCGAGCTGCACGCGCTCGTCGTTGGGCAGGTTGATGGCGATGGTCTTGGAGCCAGCGTTGCAGTCGCCGGCGTAGTAGACGACGTCGTAGACGTTGATGTCGCAGTCGGTGCCGGGCACCTCTTTCTTGTACTTCTCGTCGCAGGGGAGCAGCTTCTGCATTTCGGGCAGCATGGCTGCGAACTTGCTGAGGTCGTTGCTCCACTCCTCGTCTTTGACGAGCACGAAGGCCTCGTGTGAGCATTTCAGACCGTTGATGCCGTCGTCGTAGTTCTCGATGGGGCCGACGACGAAGTCGAGCTTGCTGTCTTTCATGTCCATCCAGACCATGTCGCTGTTGAAGTAGTCGTCGGTGCGGAAGGCTTCGCGGCGAGCCTCGAGGTATTTCTTCAGACCGGCGTTGTCGGCGAGGGAGATGGCTTTCTCGAGGAGGGCGTCGACCTTGGCGAGCTCCTCTTTGTAGGCCTCGTGGTAGGGGAGGACGTAGAGCTTGCCTTCAGCATCGCGGCGGATGACGCTGTACTGGCTGTCTTTGAGGGGGTCTTCGAGGGCGTCGAACTCCTCGCGGGTCATGTCAGTGGGGTAGAAGTTGCAGCCGGCGGGGCGCTCGCCGTAGCCGGGCAGGAAGGGACGCTCGGAGTCGAGACGGTCCCAGGCGCCGTACTGGATGCGAGCGAAGGCCTGCATGGCGGGGTCGGAGAGAGTGTCAAGGCTTGCGCGGTTGGCATAGCCGAAGTATTCGTCCCAGTAGATGTCGTCCATCACCTTGCCAATTTCGATGAAGATCTTTACCAGCTCTTTTTCGTTGGCACTGAGGTTCTGCACGAGGTCCGACTTCAGTTCGAACACTGCGTATTCGTTCACTTTTTGTTGGATTTCGGAGGTGTTTTCGTCGGCTTTCTTGCCTTTGCACCCCGCGGCCATAAACAGAGCTGCTGCCATAGCAAATACGGTTAACTTTTTCATTGATAATATTTTTTAGGTTTTTAGTTCTAATATGTCAAAATGCAAATATACATTTTTTTTGTCATATTTGAAAAAAGTTGTAATTTTGCAGCCGCTTTTGTGAGGTAGAAAGTGGTGGAGAGAGAAGCGAAAATCATTCACGGAAAGGTGCTCGAGTGGTTGAAGAGGCCCGCCTGGAAAGCGAGTAAGCGTTAAAAGCGCTTCAGGGGTTCGAATCCCCTCCTTTCCGCAAACGTGAGTGCCGTAGATTTTTTGCCCTGCGGCACTTTTTCTTTTGCTTATCCTAAGCTCTTGGTCCGAGGATGGTCCGATGGTGGTCCGATGGTTTGCGGAGGTGGAGCGTCGGGGACCCGCAGGGCTGTCGGCGAGGATGTTGGGGTGGCGAGGAAAGTTTATCAACAATGTGTTGAAAAAATTTTGCCGTTCCAAATAATATGCTTACCTTTGTAACTGGAAGCGAGCGGTCGACTGGGTGTTAATCTATTGAAATATAGTTTTCTGAGGAGTATTATGGTGCTGAATATCCATGTATTCCGAATGGCGTTTACTATCTTTTCACCCCCTCGCGCGAGCAAAAACGAAGAAGAAAAACAAGTATAATAAACACACAATAACCATGAAACAGAAGTATTCCCTCTTCGCTGTCATCATGTTGATGACCATGATGTTTGCTTTGGTGCCCCTGAGGGCGCAGAACACGCCGCCTTCCTGCCGCGTAACCATCACGATGCAAGACCAGTACGGCGACGGATGGAACAACGCCGTGCTGTCGGTCTACCAGTACGACGCGCTGGTGGCCAACATCTCGCTCGGCAGTGGCTCCGCTGGCGTGGATACCATGCATCTGGCCGCCGACTCGGTGCGCTTGGTGTGGACGAAGGGTTACTACGACGACGAGTGCTCGTTCACCATCACCGACGACGACGACAATGTGCTCTACGCCATCAATGCGGGCGATTTGGGGTACTCCTATAGTGACCAAGGCCAGACGATGGAACTCGGCTCCTTTGTCAGCAACTGCCCCTCGTGCCTCAAGCCCACAGGGTTGCGCTTGGCAGCGGCCACGGCGAGTGGCCTCGACGTGGTGTGGAACCAGCGTGACAGCGTGCAGTGGCAGACACTCTGGGGACCCCATGGATTCGAACCAACAGTGGATGCCGCCACTGTGCAAAGCGGCAACACGCTCAGCCTGAGTAATCTGTCGGCCAACACGCCCTACGATGTCTATCTGCGCGCCGTCTGCGGCGAGGGCGACACGAGCCGCCACATCATGCGCAGCTTCCTCACGCCCGACACCGCCGCGGGTTGCACCTGGTATTTCGTCCTGCGCGACCAGAACAATAATGCTTTCGGTGGCTGGAAAATCCTGCTGTGCCATGAGTCCGGCGTGGCGATGGACACCATCGCCTTCCCCGACTTGCCCACCAACTACCAGTTGCACTATCAGGAGGTGACCCATTCCCCGCAGAAGATGTACCTCAAGGTGTTGCAAGGCAACACCAACTTGTGGTACGGCGCACTCGACCTGACCATCCTCGACGCCGATGGCGACACGGTGCTGTGGCGCAATTTCAGCGAGGTGGACCTCTCCAGCGAATTCTTCGACAGCATCTATTTCCACTGCCCCACCTGCCTCGCCCCGATGCCGGTGGCCGAAGCGCTGGATTCAACCACTGTGCGCCTCTCGTGGAACAGCACCGGTGCCGTCCAGTACCTCATCGAGTACGGCCAGCAGGGCTACGGCGACAACTCGGCGACACGGGTGGCCACCACCGATAACTTCTTGGTAATCAATAACCTTGTCAACGGAACGATATATGAAGCCCATGTGGGCGGCCTCTGCGAAGGCGAGGACACCTCGGTCTTCCGCGAAATCATGTTCACGCCCGCCCGCGGCCTCATGGACAGGATATATGTCAACCAGTCCAAAAGCGACACCATCGACGGCCGCTCGTGGGCTACGGCTTTCCACTCGGTGTCAGAGGCCCAGCAATGCGCCGATGAGCAAGGGCGTCTCTACAACAACCACCCCGACATCTGGGTGGCCGAAGGCACCTACTACGACAACTACACCGTCTACCCCTCGCAGCACCTCTACGGAGGCTTCGTGGGCAACGAGCCTGCCAACTATGACATCTCGCAACGCGACTGGCAGGCCCACTACTCCATCCTCGACGGCAGCTGGAACGGTGCCTGCCTCGTGCAGAACGAGCCCTTCACCGCCGCCACGGCATCATCGTTCGACGGCTTCCTCATCGGCGGTGGCCAGTCTCAGGAAAGCACCGCCGGCGTCAGCCTGATGGCCTACACCACGCTGCGCAACTGCGTCATCGAAAACAGCCGTGTCAATAGCAGCATGTCGGGGCATGCCCTGCTGAGTGTCGTGGGTGATCCCGATAACGTCATGACCGTCGTCGAAAACTGCATCTTCCAGTATGGCGTCAGCCACCAAAGCGTCATCTATCTGGAGAATGCCCGCATGGACAACAGCCTCATCTACTTCAACACCACAGCTTCGGCGGTGGTCGAGTTGGGCAACGGCGGTGCCTTGCGCCACTGCGATGTGATTTCCAACTACTTGTTCGACTATGGCAATATCAATGCGGTCAAGCTTTCCGCTGCTGACGCCACAGTGGTGAACAGCATTGTGGCTCAGAACGAGTTGAGGAATACCGGCACCGGCGAGACCGGTTATATGACGGCCAACCTTGTAAACACGTTCAATGGCGTCAGCTACACCGCCCTCAACGGCGCGGTCAGTGGCACCGGCAACATCAGCGTCGATACCCTTAATGCCGGCAACGATGCCATGCACAACTACCTGAACTTCGTCAATGTCGATAATAGCGACTTCCGCCTCAACCTCGGTTCTGCCTGTATCGATGCCGCCACCTCCATCGCCGGCTTCTCTGCCACCGACATCGCGGGCAATGCCCGTCTCTATGGCGACGCCCCCGACATGGGATGCTACGAGAACGACGGCTCGCTGATATGCCTCACCCCGAGCAACTTCATGGTCCAGGCGACGGTGGAGCCGGGCACGGTGCACACTTCGTGGACGGCAGCGTTGGTTGACTCCTACGAACTGAGTTATAGAACCCTCGACAGCGAGGACTGGACAACCATCAGCGATATACATACCAGCGAATACCAAGTCAGCGGCTTGCCCGAATATACCAATTATTTGATTCGTGTGCGCGCAATATGCGGCGGCATGCCTACCAACTACAGCGACACGCTGCAGTTCAACAGCGGCTGCCGTTACCCCATCGAGCCGCTGACCCTCGGCGACCAGAATACCAGCTCTTGGTCGCAGGTGCCGATCAATATGCGCTACCTGGTGTCGGCATCCTATATGCTCATCAAAGCCGAAGAGATGGGCGGTATGGCCCGCTCGATCGACACCATCGGCTTCTACTACACCAGCGGTACGCAGGAAACGCGCCACTGGATGTTGGCGCTGATGCCCACGCAGTGGGACAACATCACGGTCGACAGCCTGACATCGATGGAGAATGGTGAGGTCTATGAGCTGTTCGACGGCACTGTCACGCTCTATAGCTACGGCTTGGTCAAAATACCCCTGCAGACTTCCTACAACTACGACGGCCATTCGAACCTGTTGCTCGTGATGATGGACTCCAGCGATTACACCGCCAGCGGCTATCGCTATTTCCGCACGCAACAGATGGACTTCAACACCCTCTACTTCTATGGCTCCGACTATTCCAACATCTACGGCCCCTATACCACCACCAACCGTCCTTCGATTTATCTCAACGGCGACTGCGACCTCAGCAGCTGCCCGAGACCGCGCATGCTCATGGTTTATACGGGCGAAGATACCGTCGCCATTGAACTGAGCCGCCTGAACGGCACACCGGTGCTCGAAATCAGTGGTGACGGCGGCGCCACCTACCACCCGTTGGCAGGAATTGAAGACACCACTACGCGCTATAATTTGGTTGGCCTGCAGGGCAGCCACACCTATCAACTCCGTCTGCACTGCCTCTGCAGCGAAGAGGACTCCTCAGAGTACACCTACCTCAGTTTCACCACCGCCCCGATACGCTACCAGCATATCTACGTCAAAGCCGACGCAACGGGCGAAGGCAACGGTGCCACGTGGGAGGATGCCTTCACCGACATCAACCCCGCTGTGGAGATGGCTGCGGCCACCTATGAAACCTATGGCTACTTCCCCGATATTCGCGTGGCCGCCGGCACCTACTATGGCGACACCACCAGCGCCGAGAACGCCTACTACATCGGTTATCCTGTCAATATCTACGGTGGCTTTGCCGGCAACGAGCCCGACTCCTTCGACCTCAGCCAGCGCAACTTCGTGCAGAACGCCACCATCCTTGACGGTCAGCACCAGCGCCGCGTGGTGGTCCTTAGCCACCGCGATAATGCTTGGTCAGACTCGATAGCGGCCTTTGATGGCTTCACCCTGCGCAACGGTATGAACTATCAAGGTGCAGGTATCTATGTAAACTACCAGGTGCTGATAGACAACTGCCGTATCGAGAACTGCTATGGCAATCCAAACAACAGCTACACTTACGGTGCCGGTGTGTACTTCAACTCCAACGGCTCGACGATGAAGAACACCGTCATCGACAGCTGCACGTCATACATCGGTGCCGCCCTCTACTCCAGCGAAAACCGCTTCTACAATTGCGACTTCATCCATTGCGGCTACCCCTCGGAGTGGAACAACAACAGGGTGACTTACAACGGAGTGGTCTATAGCATTAGGGATACGATTGTCGGGTGCCGCATCATGCACGACACCGCCACCTATGGCAGCTTGAACGGCGAGTCCAGTTATCTGGAGAACTGCCTCTTCTACGACAACCACAGCTACTATTCGTCTCCCCTGTCGATGAACAACGCCACGTATGTGGGTTGCGATGTGGTGATGAACACCGCCCGTCAGGGCAATGTCATCTTTATCGGCAGCGGCAGGCTGACCAATACCATCGTGTGGGGCAACCGTTCGCGCACCGGCACGGCGCAACAGGTAGACTATGCCACGGCGACATGGTGCGCCATCGAAGGCGGCTATGAAGGCGAGGGCAACATCAGTCTGCACGCTGAGAATGCTGGTTCGAATGCCGCATACAACTATCCCTACTTTGTGTCTCCCGAGGACGCCGACTTCCGTCTGATGGGCGAGTCATCCTGCATCGATGCCGCCAACGACACCGCCTCGCGCAGTATGGTGGACATCGCGGGCAGCCCGCGTGTCTATGGTGAACACCAAGACATCGGATGCTACGAAAATCAAGGCGAGACCTTCTGCGTGCCGCCCTACAGCCTGAATGTCACGGCTGCCGGCACAGGTGCCTACATCGAATGGGGAATGACGGCAAACACCACCGAAGCGCAGCTGGAATACCGCGCCGAGGGTGCTAACGAGTGGACTGTCGTCGAAGACCTCGTCGCCACCAGCCTCATGCTGGAGAACCTCCAGCCTCAGACCACCTATCAGGTCCGCATGAAGAGCGTGTGCGAAGACAACCTCAGCAGCTACTCGGCAGTGAAGACCTTTATGACGGAATGCTCCGAAGGCAGCAGCGTGGTGGCTGTTGGCGATACAAGTGTCAAAAGCAACACAACCTCGAATCTGCCTACATATATCAGATATTCCTATTATGCTTTCTCACAGCAGCTGTTCCTGAAAGATGAGTTGGGCAACGGCGGCATCATTGACACACTGCGCTTCCAGCTCGCCAGCGGGCTGGATGCCAACCGGTGGTTGAAAATCTATATGGGCACCACCAGCCGCAGCAGCTACTCCAACGGCAATGAGGCTATCTTGCTGGGCGAGCAGGAGCTGGTCTACGACAGCCTGGTGAACTTCACCGGCGAAGACGGCTGGCTGACCATCCCCCTTCAGGAGGCCTACGACTATAACGGCAGCGACAACCTCGTACTTTCGGTTGTGGACAGCTCGCCGTCGTATTATTACTACAACACCCCAAGTTTCTATGTCGAATATACAAATGATAACAAGAGTTTGTATACCAATGGCTATAGCCAAATAACTGTCAGCAACGAATACTATTTCAACATCAATAGCTATCGCAATGTGGTGCTCTTCAGCAAGACTTGCGGCAATACCGGTTGTGCGCGTCCGCTGCTCTCGGTGAGCGACGTCAACGACTCGTCGGCCGTGGTGGTCTGCCAGACCAATGCGGGGCAAGCGGTGGAGCTGCAATACAAGGCCGAAGGTGACCAAGAGTATACCTCGATGCAGCTGCAGCAACGCCAGACGCTTGCCGGCCTGCGTCAGAATACCGCCTATACGGTGCGTACCCGCAGCATCTGCGGCGAGGGCGACACGTCGCGTTGGCGCACGGTGAAGTTCACCACCCTGCCGCGCCAGCAGAGCCGCTACTATGTGGCAGCCAATGGCACCGGCAACGGCACCTCGTGGGAGGATGCCGCCGGCAGCATCGCATGGGCTCTGGATGCCGCTGCCGCTTCGAGCAGCTTCTACCGTCAGCCGGTGGAGGTTTGGGTGGCTCAGGGCACCTACTACGGTGGGTTCACGGCCTTCGAGGGCATCAATGTCTACGGTGGCTTCGCGGGCAACGAAGCCGCGGACTACGACCTCAGCCAGCGCGACTTTGTGCAGCATGCCACCATCCTCGACGGTAAGGACAGCATGCGTGTGCTGATGCAGGCAAGCAGCGAGTTCAATACTGCCACGCTCTGGGACGGCTTCACGCTGCGCAACGGCAACGTGCAGGGTACAAACAACACAAATGGCGGTGGTGTCTATATGGGCAGCGGCTTGCGCATCAACCACTTCACCGTTGAGAACAGCAAGGCCAGCTCGGGTGGCGGTATCTATGCCAACCACGGCGCCGTCATCGAGAATACGGTGGTCTCGCATTGCCAGGCCGACTATTACGGTGGCGGTATCTACTCCAACGGCATTCGTATGGAGAACACGGAGGCCTCCTATAACAAGACGCTCTACAGCGGCGCTCTGGGCTCCGGTCTCTATTCCCAGAACGACACCGTGCTGCGTTGCCTCTTTGTGGGTGACTCGGGCTATATGGCTGCGGTATATGGCTACTATTCCTATTTTGAGAGCTGCATGGTGTGGAACAATACGACGACAACCTCGGGGGCTGTGAGTACTTACAGGTCGACCTTCATCGGCTGCGACATCGTGAACAACACGACGACCGGCAGCACAGAGGTCGTCGGTATTGGCAAAAACGGCACTTACGACAACTACAACACCATCGTCAATAGCATCATCTGGGGCAACAGAAGCTTGACCAGCCCCACGGCGGCGCAAGCGGATCTCGACTCGATGCGATACTGTGCCGTGGAAGGCGGCTATGCTGGCAGCAACAATATCGACCTTGCCTCCGAAAACGACGGCAGCAACGATCTCCTTGTCTATCCGTTGTTCGCTTCGCCCGTGGACGGCGACTTCCGTCTGATGGAGGATTCGCCCTGCATCGATGCCGGCACCGACGACGTGGTGATGCGTAGCAGCAAGGATGCGGCTGGCAACATCAGAATCTATGGCGGCCGCACCGACATGGGATGCTTGGAGAACGACGGCACCCTGATCTGTGTCTATCCCTTCAGCCTGAGCGCCCAGACGAGCAGCACGGCTGCCGTCATCAGCTGGGGTACCCCGCGCGGCGCCATCAATGTGCAACTCGACTATCGCGCCGACGACACCGACGAGTGGACGTCGGTCGCCAACCTGACGGGGAGCAGCTACATGATTGAAGGCCTGCAGCCTCAAACACTCTACTACTATCGGATGAAGGCCTATTGTGACGAAGAGGCTGTCAGCAGCTTTACGGCTGTGCAGCAGTTCATGACCGAATGCTCCGAGGGCGGCAACCCAGTGGTCATCGGCGACTCGGCGGCACACAGCAATACAAACAGCTCTCTCCCGCTCAATAGTTATTACATGTATTCGTTCTCCCAGCAGATATTCTTGCAAGGAGAGATGGGCGACGGCGGCCTGATTGACACCATCCGTTTCCAACAAAGCTCGACTATGGATGACAACCGAAATGTCAAGATTTATCTGGGTCACACGGCGCTCTCCTACTTCGGTTCGGGCAGTGGCACGGTGATTCTCCCGTCTGAGATGAGTCTGGTGTTTGACGGCACAATCGCTCTTAACCAGCCTGTCGACGGATGGCTGACGATACCGCTGCAGAATCCGTTCGACTATAATGGAAGCAACAACCTTGTGCTTACCGTACTTGACTCGACTGGCTCCTATACAAGTAGTTCCAATTATTATGTGACCGATGAAAGTGTTAGCCGGACGTTGTATAACTATACTGATGGCCAGATTATCCAGCTGTCAAAGAACAATTCCTATAATACCTCCAGTAGCAGGAATGTTGTTGTCTTCAACAAGCACTGTGGCAATACCGGCTGCAGCCGGCCGCTGTTGGTGGTAGACAATGTGACCGATTCGTCAGCTACGGTTTTGTGCCAGACCGGTGCCGCTTCTCAGGTGGAATTGCAGTACAAGGAAGCTGGCGATGCCGAATATACTTCGCTCCCGCTGCTGACGAACCAGCTGTTGGCCAACCTGCGCCAGAACACCACTTATACGGTGCGCACCCGTGCCATCTGTGGCGCCGGCGACACCTCGTTGTGGCGTTCCGTCAGCTTCACTACACTGCCCAAGCGACTGAGTCGCTACTATGTGACCTCCCAGGGCACGGGCGACGGCTCTTCGTGGAGCAACGCATCCAGCGACCTTAATTGGGTGCTTGCCACGGCAGAAGCCAACTACAATATATACCACACGCCCCTTGAGGTTTGGGTGGCCGAAGGTACCTATTATGGCGGCTTCACCGTCAAGGAATATGTTGATGTCTATGGCGGATTTGCCGGCAACGAGCCGGAGAACTACAACCCGGATCAGCGCAACGTCACTGCCCATGCCACCATCCTCGACGGCCAGAACGAGCGCACAGTCATCACACAAAGCGCCGCATTCACCCACGGGACAGCCTTGTGGGATGGCTTCACGGTCCGTAATGGCAGAAGCACCGGCAACGGCGGTGGCATCTTGATGAGGGATGGCATGAAGGTCAACAACTTCAAGGTAATGAACTGCGTTGCACAAACTGGTGGCGGTATTTACGCGTGTGCTAACAATGTTTCTGCAAGCATCACCAATACGATTGTCACAGGCGACAGCGCTACCAGTAACGGCGGCGGTATCTATGCCACCCGTACAGACATGGACAATGTCCTGGTAAGCAATAACGCCAGCCGCGGCAGTGGTGGTGGTATCTATTTGCAATCTAACTGCAACTTGAGAAATGTCACCGTGGTGAACAACTATGCCTATACGACAAGTTCCAACCAAGGAGGTATCTATATCAGCAGTACATACAGCAACTATATCTACAACAGTATCTTGTGGGGCAACCGGAACAACTATGGTCCGGACCAGACAAATACCGGTGCCTACTATTACAATTGCGCCATCGAAGGCCTTGCTACAGCCAATACTGCTGGCAACTACCTGTTGAATGCAGAGAACGAAGGTGTGTTTGGCCCGAAGTTTGTCGCTCCGACAGAGGGCGCCGGCTGTGCCTATAGCGGCGGTGACTGGCACCTGCAACAGGGTTCGTTCTGCATCAACCGAGGCAATGCCGGCACGGTGAATGAGGTCGCCGATTTGGATGGCAACACACGCGTGCAGCAAGACACCGTGGATATGGGCTGCTACGAAACTTCTTACGAGGGTATCCAGATGCCGCAGTATGGCACTATCATCTATGTCAAGGCACAGGCTACCGGTACTGGCGACGGCACCTCATGGGACAATGCTATGGATGACATCAACATGGCTCAACGTGTGGCTGCCATGACCAACATCAGGACGGTATGGGTGGCGGAGGGTATCTATTATGGCTCTCCGGACGCCAACCAGGGCGTTTTCAAGGTTGTTCCTTCTGTCAATGTGTATGGTGGATTCGAAGGCAACGAAGCCGAGGACTACGACCTCTTGCTCCGCGACCTCGAAAACCATGCCACTATCCTTGACGGTGGCAATATGTACCGCGTACTGTATCAGGCAAGCGATATCACCAATACGAACCAGTATGTGGAGTGGAACGGATTTACCCTTCGCAATGGTAACGCAACCAATGCTTCTAACGGAACCAATGGCGGTGGCGCCTACCTGCGACGGGGTATACGCCTTGTCAATTGTGTGGTGTCTGGCAACACGGCCGTAAGCGGCGGTGGTGTATATATTGCCGGTTCATACAGCAGTGAGACTATTTCCGGAAAGAAGTACTATATTTTCTATTCCCGCCTTGAGAATTGCAAGATTGTGGACAACAACGCAACCAGTTACGGTGGCGGTGTATACCTCAGCAGTGCTCTGGTGAGCAACTGTTTGGTTGCCAACAACACTTCGTATTACTCCGGTGGCGGTATCTACACAACCAGCTACGGACATGTGGTCAATGCCACCATCGTGGCCAACACCTCACAGAACAGCAATGGTGGTGGATTCTATGGCAGTAGCAGTTACAGCATGCTTGCCAACAGTGTGGTGTGGGGGAACAAGAAAGGCTACTATGTGAACAATGTTTACGGCAGCTGCAAGTATGGCCACAATGCTGTGGAAGGCGGCATCACCGACAGTCTGTTGGTAATCAACGTCGAGTCTTCCAATGACGGCATCGACATGAGCAAGTTCTATGTCCGCTTCAACGATCCCCAGCATGGCGACTACACGCTCCATGTCACTTCTCCGTGTATCAACTATGGTGACAGCCTGATGAGTTATTACCTGCCGGCGACAGACCTTGCTGGCAATCCTCGTATGGTAGGGGTGGTCGACCTCGGCGCTTATGAGACCGATGTCAATACCTCGTGCCCCTCGGTCGTGGGTGTTGCGGCTAACAATGTCACCAGCAGCACGGCTACTGTCAGCTGGAAGCCGATGGGCGAGGAAAGTTCGTGGAGTGTCAGGGTGCTCCAGGATGAGAGCGACCTTGATTCAACCTTCACTGCCACAGACACTGTTGTGGTGTTCGACGGCCTGCTACTCAACCGCACATATACCGTATACGTGCGTGCCTTGTGCGATAGCGGCGGCGTCAGCCTCTATTCCATCCCGGTGAATTTCACCACCGATTGTGACGAGTCGTTGCTCACCCCGCTGGATGAATTCGCCTCGATGATGCCCGAGAACAACACACAGTTCTACACACAGGCGCTCGATTTCGCATGGACATCGATGCCGATGGCTACATCCTATGACTTCTACTTCTGGAAGGCAGGAGATAGCGAGCCCACAACGCCGACACTTCGTGGCCTTACCACGGCGGGTGTTAGCGGATACAATGTTCCTTCGTTTGCAAACAATCATGGCTCGTACTTCTACTGGAAGGTAGTGGCATGGAATGAGTGCATCAGCCGCACCAGCGACGTCATGACCCTGCAGGAAGCACCGCTGCCCAATCTGCATGTCAGCGGCTTCACCGTTCCCGATCGTGTGGCTGCCAACCAGACCATCACCGTCGAGTGGACGGTGGTCAACGACGGCCAGGGTAGCACGCCTCCGGGTGCCACTTGGAACGACTATATCTGGGTCACCGGTCACAACGGAGTGGGTGGAGGTTTCCTGTACGATGTAGACGAGCAACTTTTGGCGACAGTGCCTAATCTACAGTCGCTCGCTCCGGGAGAGAGCTACACCAACAGTGTCAATGTGCAGTTGCCGCAAGACTATATCGGAGGCTATTACTTCTTCGTCTTCGCCGACCAGTATTCTGCCAACAATATCAACTATGCTCCGACCGGTGATACCGTGATGGCCTTGCCTTACACTCCCAGCAATACAGGCTCTCCTTACCCCTATCTGCAGTCGCAGAATACAAGTTACCCGTCCTGGTATGTCCACAGCCAAATGGAAGAGACTGTTGAAACGGATAACTTCTTCTATATACAGAAGACCATACTGCCTCCGCCGACACCCAACCTGCATGTAACCAATGTGGGACATCCTCTCAATGCCTACTCAGGTGACACAATCACCATTCTGTGGCAGGTGACCAACGAGGGGGATGCCGCCGCCTTGGGCAGTTGGTCTGACGCTGTGTATCTCTCGGAAGAGGAAGAACTGGACTATAGCACAGCCATACTGATGGGTACTTCTTATCACGACGGTACCCTCAACATGGAATCCAACTATTCCGATTCCATCCGTGCTGTGCTTCCCTTGCAGCTTGGCGGCACCTATCATGTGTTTGTCAGCACCGACATCCAGAATAGCGTCTACGAAAGTATCTACGAGGCTGACAATGTCGAAGAATCAGCCCAGACTATCAATGTTATCATGTCGCCTCCCGCCGACCTTGAGGTGATGACCATTATGATGGATACCGATCTGGTCTCCGCCAAGGCTACCTATACTGTAACCTATGAGGTGATAAACGTCGGTGCACGAGCCATCAGCAATGGCCACTGGCGCGACCTGGCCTACCTCTCGGCTGATCCTCAGTTCAACCTGCAGAATGCATGCCGCATCGGCAGCCGCTACATCTACGGACGCAGTCTCGGTATTGATGAGAGTTACACTGAGACGATGACCATCACTATTCCCGACAGCATCAATGATGCGCGTTACCTCTACATTATGACGGATGCCGACGATGATGTCTTTGAGTACACTAATGAGGACAACAACGTGCTCCGCAAGGCTACGCCGCTGCAGATCTCGTTGCCCGACCTCCAGACGGTATGGGTCAGTACCCTGCAGGAGGTCGTCGCCAACCAGCCCATTACATTGGTGTGGCGTGTGCAGAATGTTGGTCAGGGTAGACTCAATGGCAGAAGGGTCAACAGTGGATTGACTTTCTATGGACAGACCCTTGTTCAGCATAATGAATATCTCACGCTTGATGCCGGCGAGTATGTCGAGTACACAGACACCCTTACGCTGCCCTGCCGTAATGCTGATGCTGTCACCGTCTATGCTAAGGCCGACATGAATTACTCGGTTTATGAGACCAACGAAAATAACAGTACCGGCTATGACCTGACCGTCCTCAGTCCCGACCTCAGCGCCAGCAATCTTACTATTCTTGACACCCTGTGGAGCGGCACCACCGCAACAGCTTCCTGGACCCTGACCAATAGCGGTCAGGCCGATGTCGACGCAGTGGTCACAGACCGTTTCTATCTGGGTAATGCCAATAGCTACAATGCAGCCGACAGTATGTGCTACGTTACCCGTCAGGTGACGCTGGCTGCGGGCCAAAGCATTGTCGAAACGTTCGACATCGCAATCCCCAACGGTGTTCAGGGACAATACTATGTGCATCAGATTGTCAATGCCGACGGCGACGTCTGCGAAGGTGTTAATGAGGCTTCCAACCGCGCAGTATCCGGCGTGAGCGAGATAATGCTTTCGCCCTATCCCGACCTGGTGGTCAGCGATATCGACGTCCCCTCGTCGCTCAATATTGGTGAGTCCTTCACCATCAACTACGCTGTCTCCAACCAAGGCACCGGCAATCTCGTCAATAAGGCTGTCGTTACGCGCTTCTATGCCTCACGCTACACCACCTTTAGTCTGAACACTGCAACGCTTATCGGCGATGACAATGCCCGCATGACGATTGCCACTGGCGACGAGGCAAACTATAGCGCGCCAGTCAGAATCCCGACGACGGTCACCAGCGGACTCTACTACATCTATGCTGTCGTGGATGCTACGGACAATGTCTATGAATATGTCTACGAAAACAACAACACTACCCATAGCCAGCAGATAATGGTCAATGTCTACCCGCTCGACCTGGCGGTGTATGCCGTGGAAACCAGCGATGTGTTGGATTGGGGTGGCACCTACACTGTCGACGTGCAGGTGAAAAACCTGTCGCAAGTGCCCACGTTGGCCAACTACTGGTCTGATCAAGTGTTCCTTTCGCAGGATGACGTCTTGCAGACTTCGGATGTCAGATTGAGCAATGTAGTGCGTCAGACGGTGGTGCCGGGAGACAGCAGCTATACGGTCAGTTTCATGTTCAAAATGCCCTATGGCTACACCTCTCCGGCCTATCTCATCGCCCTCGCTGATGCCAATGGCAACAACCCGGATATCAACAGTGCAAACAATATCTTGGTGCAGCCGGTGGCGGTCAATAGTGTGCCTACAGCCGACCTGGCGGTGACCAGCGTTGCCCTGCTTGACGAGCAGGTGTTCAGCGGCCAGGATGCCCGCATAGCCTACACCATCACCAATGTCAGCGAACAGGCCATAGAAAATGCCTCGTGGACCGACAAGGTGTTCCTCTCTTCGAACAACATATATGAGGCTTCGGATGTGGAGGTGGGTACCACCACAAAGCGTGGCATGACGCTTGCCCCCAATGCGACCTATACGGATACCGCCCTCTTCCGGGTGCCTCTGCCGCAGAACGGCAAAGTCTATCTCATAGTGCGTGCCAACAGTGGCAACAGTTTCTACGAGAGCAACACGGACAACAATATCAGTGCCCAGGAGTGCGTCGTTACCTTGCCACAGCCTGGTGACCTCATTGTCAGCGATATTGCAATGGATGGCAATATGATTTCTGGCGATACGTTGCAGGTGTCATGGTCTGTGAAGAATATTGGTAGCAATACTCTCTCGGGCAATGGTCTGCGCAGCCTGGTCTACCTCTCGTCCAACATGGTGTTCGATGCCAACGACCGCCTGTTGGGCAGTGTCGGCAGCAACTATATCAATATCATCCCGGGTGACGATATTGAGCAGCATCTGTCGGCCCGCGTCTCTGGTTTGCCGGAAGGGGAGTACTACGTCATTGTCAAGACTGATGTGAGCAACGTGTTCAATGAGGTCAACGATGACAACAACACTACCTGCTCGGCCTATCCGTTCACGCTGACCGTGCGTAATCTGCCGTTCAACACCCCGGTGAACGATGTGCTCTACAATAACTTGGTGAACGATTATAAACTTAACGTCGACACCAATACTGATGAAACCGTCCGCATCCATCTCCAGTCGGCAGATGAAACCAGCGGTGCCGTCAATATGCTGTATGTGACCCACAACACGATTGGCAGTTCTCTTGGATATGATTTCGCTTCTGTTGATCAGCTTACACACAACCCCGAACTCTATATCCCCGCCACCGAGGCCGGTTACTATGGTGTTAATCTCCAAGGCGCTACTCCCACAGCTGCCAGCCAGCAGGTGGTTATCCGTGCCGACATTCTGCCTTTCGAACTCCGGGAGGTCAGTCCCCAACAGGGTGGTAATACCGGCCGCGTGACGCTGATGCTCACGGGTTCGCGCTTCACGCCTGATATGGAGGTGTCTCTCACCAATGCCGCAGGTGCTACAATCCGGCCCGCAACCTTCACTTACGATAGCTACTATAAAGCCTATGCCACCTTCGACCTGACGGGTCAGGCGGTTGGCCTCTATGATGTCCATGTGGTCAAGTCGGGTGAGGATACGGCCTCCCTGCACGATGGCTTCCGTATTGTGACGGGCACGCCCGAGAACCTTTACACCAACCTTATCTTCCCGCAATCGCCGCGTCCTAACCGCGTGGTGGTGGCAATGCTTGAATACGGCAACACTGGCAATACAGATATTGTCGATCCTGTGGTCACCATCAGCAGTATAGCCAACACACCCATCTCGCTCACCACCTCGGGCTTGTCAGACAATAACACCTTGTTGAATATACCGTTGCAGGTATCTGACGATATGGTCGGAGTGATCCGCCCAGGTGTTTCCGGTTATGTCAATGTATATGTAAATACGACCGACAACCTGACATTCAGCGTCTCGCGCGACGAAGTCGCCGAAACCGTCCAGCCCACGGCACCCGCAGTGCGTTACACTGAAATAACGGCTGTTGCCCGACAGGCTGAGGGCTGCGTCGTTGGAAACGACGGCATTGCCACGGTCGAATTCCCGATAGAATTGTCCGCTTCCGACTATCGCTTCCGTTGGACGACGGTCAGCGGAGTGTTGGTCGACACCAACTGCACAGCTACAGGCCTGGCATCTGGTGGATACCGTGTCCGCGTGATGGAGGCTGCCGACACCAACGTGAATGTGTACGAGGACTACGTCTACATCGACAAGATTGACACCTGCGAACGTCTCCGCGTCAGTATCAGCAGTATCTGCCACACAGATGTCTGCAGCACTCCTTCTGTTGAGAGCTATGCTACCGCTACGGGTGGCACAGCCCCCTACACCTACAGTTGGCCCAACCGTCTCTACACGGTCACAGGTTCCGGCCGCTACAGCATTGTCTGTCGCGTCGTCGATGCCGAAGGCCGGGTGGCATATGGCACGAAAGAACTCTACCTGAAGGGTCTCGAGTGCTCGCAAGATCCCAACGAGATTAAGGGCCCCGAAGGCTACAACGAGGATGTACGCTATGTGGCCGCCACCGAGAAGATGAATTACACCATCGGCTTCGAGAACGACCCCGACTTTGCAACGGCACCTGCCACGCGCGTATCTATTGTCTATCCTATACCTGACGGACAGAACATCGCAAGCGTCCGCCTCTCCGACTTCGGCTTCGGCGACCATGTCTTCTCGGTGCCCGCCAACAGCACCACCTACTCCAAGCGGCTTGACGTTAGCAGCGACCTGGGCATTTGGGTGGATGTCACGGCAGGTATCGACTATCAAAACAACCGTGTCACATGGATATTCCAGAGCATTGACCCAGCCACGGGTTTTGAGCCCGCCAGTTCTCAGATGGGCTTCCTGCCAGTCAACGATTCGCTGGGGCGTGGTGAAGGTTACGTCAGCTTCCTCATTGAACCCAAGACAGGCCGCACCACCGGCGACACCGTTGTGGTGGACGCCACCATCGTCTTCGATGACAATGCACCTATTGCTACCAACAAGTGGAAGAACACCTTCGATGCTGTGGCTCCCACCTCGACTCTGCAGGCTTCCCTCTCGCCCACAGACTCCAACTACTGCTTCTTCTCCTTTAGCGCTACCGACGATAATGGCGGATCGGGTGTCGACCACGTCGAACTCTATGTTTCACAGAACGAAGGCAACTACGAGTACTTCACTTCTGTTCCTGCCGACAGCAGTCTGCGTTTCACGCTTGTTGACGGCATCCTCTACCGCTTCGCCTCTGTGGCGGTAGACCATGTAGGCAACCGCGAGGAACTCAAGGCTGTGCCCGATACGGTGATTAACAACAACACGGCACCGACCGATATCCTGCTGACGGCCTCCAGCTTCCGCGAAAACGCTCAACCTGCAACCGTCATCGGTCGCCTCACCACGATTGACAACGACATCACCTTGCCGTTCTCTTACGAACTGGTCGAGGGCGACGGTGACGCTGACAACGGTATGTTTGCCATTGCCGATGGCCGTCTTGTCACCACTAGCCTCTACAACTGCGACGGCCGCAGCCAGTACGCTGTCCGAGTGCGCACCACCGACATCACTGGGCTCTCCTTCGAAAAGAGTTTTGTGCTGAACAAGATACAGGAAAACTTCTCGGTCTCTACAACACTCTCTGGTGTCATCTGCGCTGGCGACAGCTACACCTTCGGCAGCCGCACCCTGACCGTGCAGGATACATACGTCGATTCGTTGCACACCGTGATGGGGTGCGACTCTGTCGTCTCCCTCAGCCTGCGCGTGAACCCCGTCTACCACCTCACCGACAATCAAGTGGTCTGCGACAGCCTCACCTGGCAGGATGGCATTACCTACACTGCATCGACTTCCACCCCGACGCACGAACTCCTTACGGCCGCGGGTTGCGACAGTGTCATCACCCTCAACCTGATAGTCAACCGCAGCAATACTGGATCTGTGACAATGACAGCCTGCGACGAGTTTGAGTGGCACGGCACAACCTATACCGCTTCCGCCGAGCCCACCTATCTCATGACCAACGCCGCGGGCTGCGACAGCACCGTGACACTCACCTTGACGGTGAACCAC
>CAMVAA010000009.1 GCA_947165345.1 uncultured Bacteroidales bacterium | reverse complement strand
GTAGCGGGCCTTTCGTGGACTGTGAAGGAGGCTGTCTCCACCGCGGAGCAGTTGCCGTCGGAGACGGTGAGAGTGACATTATAATCACCATGCTGATTGAGGTCCAATACAGGAATGGCATCGGTACGCACCGTTTGACTACCATCCGGGAGGTCGATATTCCACGTGTAGGAGTAGTCTTGGTTGACATATGTATAGAGCTTGGCTTGGTCACCCTCGCAGTAGAACTTGTCGCAGCTGATATAGGCGAACGGAGCGTTGGGGTAGGCCACGTTGCGGGTGAGCTTGGTGCGGCAACCGCGCGCGGTGGTGATGGCCACGCCGTAGGTGCCGGAGCGGCGGAACTGGGCGGTGTCCACCTGAGAGGTGCTATAGGGTCTCCAGTCGTAGGTGGTGCCGGCATTAGATTGGGTCGACAAGACGGCCGGAGTGCCCGGGCACTGCGGGATGTCGGCATTGAGGGTATAGCTCTGTGCGTCGTCAGGGTAGATGCGCACCGAGGTAGTACTGGTAGCAGTACACCCGTAGCTATCGGTGACGGTGAGAGTGACATTCCTCCTGCAGCCAGGAATCACCGGTTGCGGGAAAATAGGCGTAGGTACAAAGTCATACACGTGTTCGATGTTGTTGCCCTTGTTGGAGGAGCCGTCGCCGAAGTCCCACTCGTAGGTCAGCGGGCCGCAGCCTTGCACATCGGCACTGAAGACGTAGGCCGTCTTTTCGCACATCATCGATTCTACATTCAAGCTATTGATGGTGAGCACACGGCCGTCGAAGTGCACAAGAGTGTCGATGTAGCAGTTGCGCAACCATGGGTCTGTAATACGGACATAGTAGTCGCCGGTGCGCAGGTTGAAGTATAGCGGATGGTTCGTACAGGTGCCCGAGGCAATAGGCGCATACGAGATTTGTCCAATGTAGGGAGCATTCCGGAAGATACCGACGGAGGAACCAGAGGATGCTTGAACCATGAGATGGCCGGCGCAGTCGCTGCCAATCGTTAAGATGGGCAGGGGGCCGTTCATGGTGAGCGTGACCGAGTGGGTGTAGCACTGGCCCAAGTGAGACCAACCAATCAGGAAGGTGCATTCGCCCATCTCGGGAATCAGTATGCGCTGCGTAGCGGAATGGACAGTGGTGTGGAAGAACTCACGCCCATCCTTACGCACTTGGAGATTCACAGGATAATCAAGGCCCATACTGCCCAGCAGCGATTCCACACTCACCGTGTTGTAGCAATGCTGCACAATCTGGAATGCGTCGGGGACATCGATGCAACCGGGGTGTGGCGGATCGACAGGAGGACAATCGTTAGCTTTGACTAACTCACTTGCTTCAGCAGTGCAGCCACCCTTGGAGACATAGTGCAGACTGACCCTGTGTAATTGCAGATCGTTGAAGGTAAGATACACCGGAACGCCATAATGCTTGTCGTTGATGTTATTGTCGATATACCAGTAGGTCAGGGACTGGTCGGCATCGGATGCATTGGTGCAAGTGAAACTGGTTGCCTTGCCTCTGCAGATGTAACGGTGAGAAATGGTCGGGGGGTCTATTTCATTGTAAGATACTAGAATGGTATCCCTGCGCTCGCCGGAGCAGGAGGTGCGGCGGAGGACAATCTTCACGTCGTCTTCATCTGCGTGGTTAGCCAACAGCTTGACCTTGGCTTCCATCTCGGAGCCCTGGATGGAGATGACGTTAGAGGGTATTACCGTCCACTCGTAGGTCACGCCGTTGGCAGACTGGTCGGCCAGCTGGTTGAGGGTGACGACCTGCTCGGGGCAGAGTTTAAGAGTGGTGTAGGGGAACGGCGCCAGCTGGAAGGGCGAGATGTGGTACTCCACGGGGTCGCTCTCGCAGCCGGTCATGATGTTGACCTGCGACACACGGATGTCGCTCACCGTGTTGCCGAAGGTGATGTTGGCCTCGTCGCCGATGCAGGAGCGCTCGGTGCCGTCCACCGACCAGCGCCACAGGAGGTAGTACTCGTTGCCGGTCTTGGTGGCTGTGTAGGTCTCGGCCGAGTTGGGGCAGACAACCCTGGGGCCCTTCACGTTGCGGGGCTGCGGCGGGCGGTCTTTGACGCGGACGGAGATCATGGCACGCTTGCAGAAGTTGGAGTTGTAGGCATAGACGGTGAATATGCCGACCGTGTCGAAGCTGTAGGAGAAGAGGGTGGCATTCTCGGTGTAGAGGGTCTGTCCGTCACGTTCGACGGCCCAGAGGCACGGCGTGGTGGCGTTGGTGGTGAAGTCGACCGCACTGCCTACGCACACCTCTTCGGCGGAGGGGGTGATTTCCAGCATGTTCTTCACCACGATAGTCTTTGTGACCGTGAACGAGCCACAGTCGATAAAGTCGCAACGGAAGGTGGCCGTCAGCGTATAGGTGCCGGGTTGCATCGGCGTCACACGCGCTATGTTGACCCTCTCGTTTAGAGCGAGACCCGTGGTGGAAGAGACTTGCCAGGAGTATTCCGTACCGCCCCAGAGGGGGAGCGTATACTCGGCGAAATCGGCGCCGACACAGAGAGTGTCAGGGCCGTTGATGGGGACCTGGTCGGAGAGGACAGGCACGCGGATTGCCTTGCGCGATTTGCAGGCGCAGTCGCTGTAGGTGCCGTCGAGGTAGAGAGTGCCGAAGCCGCTCTCCGGGGCGCCCCAAAGCACCCTGACGGTACTGCTATTGTATGGCTGTATCAGCTCGCCGCCCTCGACGCTCCAGTAGTACTGGCTGAAGGAGGGTTCTTCGACGGTGTAGATGCCCTCCTTGCCGGCACACGTCGCGCCATAGCACGACACCCTGAACGGGCACTCGTCGTTGACGATGATCTTTATTCTCTCCTCGTCGTAGCATCCGCAGTCGTTGTAGGCGCGGTGTACAATATCATACGTCTCGCCAGGCGTCAGGGCCACGAAGGAGAAGGAGCGGCCGTTGGAGATGCCGTAGGGGGACTCCCAATAGTAGTCGGCGACGGGTAGGTCGCCGTTGCTGCTGTTGTCAGTGAGAGTGATGGTGTCGTACATGCAGACCTCGATCCACTTCTCTGTCGGGTTGTCCGGGTTGACCATGTAGTTGGGCGAACTTATCAGGCCGATAACAGGCTTGTCGATGAGCCTCACCTGGACCCACCCCTGACAGCTGGAGCTATCGTCGCGAAGAACAGTCACCATGACGTAGCCGTAGTCGCCATCGCCCCAAGTGACGTAGCAGACGGTGCTGTCGGAGCTCACACTGTCGGAGCCTCCTTCGACCTCCCATTCGTACCTGAGCGCCGTGGGGGAATAGGCGCGGTACGCCACCGTGTTCCCCCGGCAGGCCTGTACGTAATAATAGCTGTTGGCGTGCTTCTCCAAGACGCACATCTGGTCCTCTTCGGGGATGAGCATCAGGTCGCACGGACTCTGGTTCTGCGCTCGCATACCGACCCAGAAGGTCGACAGCAATAGCGCCAACAAAATACATTTTCCTTTCATGATGAATGTATTTAAGGTGAAAGGAGTCCTGGAATAAAGACACGACAAGCCCCCCCGGCGGGTAGGACTCCATAACCCCGCCAAACGAGCTTTAATCAGTATTTCAAGCTATTGTGAAGAAGACTTACCGGATGCCTCTGCGCATGTGGCAAGCTGACACCCTACGACGCGCGACGACCACAGGCACTGCCTTACGGGCGAAGGGCCTGTATGCGGTACATCGCTTCTGGTATTTGATGGCCGGGGCCAGACTGGGCATGAACAGCCGACGGACCCAGCAGGTCTTCAGGCTGCCGCTTTTCGGGGCGCCGACCACGAAGAGTTCTATTTTGGCCCTGTCGTCGGATTTTCTATCATGCTTAGACACAACATATTTGAACACCGTGAAGCCGCCAATCGACAAGACAGCCGTGCCGGCCACGATAACAATACAAATCTTAATCACCCGGCGGCGTTCGCGCTTCTCGCACCACTCGTCCAGGCCGTCGGTCATAGCCTTCAGTTCTTTCTTATAGTCCATGTTACTTTCCATAGCAATCCTTCAGCTTCTTGATAATTCTATTTATTCTTTGATATACTGCGTTTCTTGCAATTCCCAGGACGCGCGATATCTCGCCTGCGTCGTATCCGTCGAGCCGCATCTGCAAGAGGGTTCTCTCGCCTTCGTTGAGGCTCTCCTTCATTTCCTCTATACACTCGCCATAGTCCACGCCTTCAGCCTTGAGGCACTCCATGTGCCGGTCGGTAAGGGACTCGAATTCGAGCCGGTCGCGCCTGTAGAGGTCCACTATCACGGAGCGGGCCATGCGCCAGATCCAAATCCGCTTCTGGCACTCAGGGACATCTTTGCGCAGACGGTCGTAGCGGAGCCAGAGCGTCAGCCACACTTCCTGCACCATGTCGCGACACTGCTCGCGGTCGCCGTGAGCATAGCGCCAGCACACGCACCGCACTATTTCGCGGTGTCTCTGCATGAACTCGCAATATTCGTCATGCCGGCTGATGCAATGGTCGCTCATATGCCTATACTATGCGTTCATCTACCAATATAATACGTAAAAACGACCCCAAATCTTACATGGGGCCGTAATTTTTTTTAGAAATTTTTACAAATTGGCCGTCGGCTGTGGCCGGCGGGACGAGCGCTATCGCTTGACGAGGCGGCTTACGGAGCCGGCCATGCGCACGAGGTAGACGCCCTGCGGCAGGGAGGTGAGGTCGAGGGCGGCGGTGCCTTGGGGCACGCGGGTGGAGAGGACGCAGTGGCCCACCATGTCGAAGAGCTGCAGCACGGCGTCGCGGGGCACGTCGATGTGGACGATGCCGGTGGTGGGGTTGGGATAGATGTCGAGGTCGGAGCGGGAGGCGCAGTCGATGCCGTTCACGTCGTGGGGAGCGGAGTAGGGCATGTAGACGAATGGGGAGCCGCTGTCGGTGGTGTCGCGGAGGTACTGTCGGCGGATGTTGTCGGTGGCAGCCTGGAGGGCTTCGACGGAGGCCCAGGCGGAGGAGGCGCCGAAGGCGGCGGTGTAGGCGAGGTCGAGGGCGATGGAGCCTGCGGCGGGGAGGCTATGGCCGCGCGAGGCACCTACGCCACGGCGGTCGTTGGGAGGATTGCCCACGCTGGCCTCGGTCCAGTCGCCATCGGGGAAGGCGGGGTCGGTGTTGCCGGAGTACATGTAGTCGGCGTCGTACACGGTGGTGTTCACGTTGCGGCCATTGCCGCCGTATTTGACATGGAGGCCGTTCAGCCAACGGCTGTGCATGTAGTTGTAGAAGTCGGCGGCGGAGTGCGGGTCGCCGGCAAGTCCGAGACCATTGTCATAGTATTGGAAACCGCTCATCGGGGCGGAGAGGAAAGTGCAGCTCTGTGCGGGCGGGATACCGCTAAAGGACATCGAGCTTGGGACGTCCTCATCGAAGCCGTTGTAGCCGTAGTACATGGCGCGTCCGACATCGCAGCCGATGTAGTCGTCGTAGGAGTAGCCGATGTCGAAGTCGGAGAAGGCGCCGAGGGTGAGGTTGTCGTAGTTGTTGGAGGAGCGGTTGTAGATGTCGTAGTGAGAGAAGATGGTGAGGGCAAGGTTGGATGCGGTGTCGTGGAAGGCGTAGGTCATGCAGTGGACCTCGACGCCGAGCGGGGTGCCGCCGGAGGTCATGTGCGCGGCGCCGTCGTTGAAGATGGAGAAGAGGGCCTCGTCGCCACGGATGATGGGGTAGTCGCCGGCGAGGGGCTGGTAGATGCCGTTGCTGTCGGCATCGAAGTAGGGTGCCATCTGCGCGGCACAGCCGTCGGGGCCGTTGCCGGGCCAGGAGGCTATGTCGTCGATGGGGGAGTAGCCGGCGTCGGCGCAGTGGGCGATGTGGTAGTCGATTTGCTCACGGGTGAGGTGCCACACGCGGTTGAAACAGTAGGCGACATCGGGGTCGACGATGCCGTCGAGGCGCATGGGGCCGGGGATGAAGTCGGTGTTGTCGAGGCCGAAGGTCTGGGCGGCCACGCGCTGCGAGTCGGCCGCGAGCCAGAGGGCGGTGGAGAAGATGGTGCCCTTGTCCTGCGGGGCGATGTGGTGTGTGGGGTTGCCTTCGCCGTAGCCGAGGCGGCCGAAGAGGTTCACACTGATATCGAAGTTCTCGCCGATGAGCAAGTCTTCGGCAACGTCGGCGACGGAGATAAGGAATGCGTAGATGGTGTCGTAGCCTTCGCGGACGACATAGGGGGTGGGGTTGAGGGAGCTACCGTTGCTCCAGCCGAGGAAGACGGCGCTGAGGGGCTGGTTCACGACCTCGACGAAGACGGTGTCGCCGGGTTCGTAGTCGCCGCTGCCGAGGGTGGTGCGGGAGGTGCCGTCGGTGAGGACGGCGAGGTGTGCCGTCATGCAGTCGGAGTGGAGGGTGGGCAGGACGCCCCAGCCGGCGGCGCGGTAGGCGGCCAGGCTGCCGCACGGGACGGTGATGTCGACGGTGCGGTAGGTGTAGAGGTTGTCGATGACGGGCGGCTCTGGGCAGAGCAGGACGAGGTGGCCAAGGAGGAAAGGAATGGCCTGCGTCATGAGAGTCTGGAGCGAGGAGGGGAGGATGAGCGAGTCGGGAGTAGACTGGAGGAAGGCGAAGGCGGAGGTGGCGATGGTGGTGATGCCTTCGGGCACGGCGTAGCTGCTACCCTGGTACTGCTCGTGGAGGGCGACGAAGAGGGTGCTGTTGTGGACCGGCTGGGTGAGGCCGCTGCAGCCTTCGAATGGGTTGGCGACGACGCCGACGATGCTCTCGGGCAGGGAGAGGGCCGTGAGGTTGCGGCAGGAGTAGAAGGCGCTTTCGCCGATAAAGACCGTGGAGGCCGGGAAGGCGAAGGAGTGGACGGCGGAGTGGACGGAGAGGAGGGTGTCGAGGGCGGCCGAGGAGTAGACGGCGCTGTCGGCGACATAGCGGTTGCGGTTCATTGCACCCCAAGGGGCACCGGCGGCGGGGCCGGTGTAGGCGATGTGTCGCAGGCCGTAGAAGGCGCCGTTGCCGATGGTGGCGACGGACGACGGGACGTCGAGGGTGTAGACGGACCTGCAGTTGCGGAAGGCGCTGCTGCCGACAGAGGTGAGGGTGGACGGGAGCGCGACGGAGGCGAGGCCACTGCGGTTCTGGAAGGCTTGGTTGCCGATGGAGGCAACGGGCCAGGCGGTGCCACCACTGGTGACGCTGTCGGGGATGACGAGGTCGCCGGCGATGTCGGCCGGGGAGCCGACAACCATGGCCACGGTGTCGGAGATGCGGAAGGTGAGGGTGTGGCCGCTGGGGGTCACGACCTCGAAGTCAGAGGTCTGGGCCGACGCGCCGCCCAAGAACGCCGCCAACAGAAGGGCGGTCAGGGTAATTGTCTTTTTCATTTGGATTGTGTTTGGTAGTTAATAGGTTACGTTATTATAAATAAAGAGAGCCACTCCGATGGGGGGAATGGCTCTCTTTAAGGGTTGGATTACTTGCAGACAGGGTGGTCCTTGTGGAACTGCTCGAGGCGGGCCTTGAGGTCGGGGAACTGGTCGCGCTGGACGAGTGCGACGCAGGCGCGGATGCCCTGCTTGTGGGAGCCGGTGATGTCGAGGGCGATGGCGGAGACGCCGTAGCGGATGAGCTCGTTGAGGAGGTCGACGCCTTCGAAGCCGGGATAGCAGAAGGTGAAGTAGAAGCCGTCGCCGATGTCCTCGCCCATGTCCTTGTCGTAGACGATGTAGAAGCCGTTGTCGGTGAAGAGTTTCTTCATGATGCCGGCCTTCTCGCCGTATTCCCTGATGTCCTTGACGAAGTTGAAGGTGCCGTCGTTGGCGCCCTTGAGCATGGCGGCCATGGCGTACTGGACGCTGTGGGCGGTGCCGGAGGAGAGGCAGTAGAGGGTGCCGAAGATGAGGGCGCGGCCGAGCTGGGTCTGGCTGTAGTAGCGGGCCAGGTCGGGGCACTCCATGTTGAACAGCGTGGGGGAGCAAATCATCATGGCGATGCGCTCACCGGCGTAGCTGAAGCTCTTGGAGCCGCTGATCATCAGCACATAGCGGTCAGTATACTTGGCCACGGTGGGCTGGAAGGGTGCCTTGCCGGGGACGCTGTAGTCCTTGCGGAAGTCCATGAGGAAGTAGGCATCGTCCTCGAGGACGACGACGCCGTACTTGTTGGCCATCTCGCCGATGATCTGGAGCTCATGCTCGGTGAAGCAGAACCAGGCGGGATTGTTGGGGCTGGAGTAGATGAGGCAGGCCACGTCGCCGTCGCGGAGCTCTTCTTCGAGCTTGTCGCGCAGTTTGTCGCCACGGTACTCATAGACGTCGAAGGTCTTCATGGGGATGCCGAGGACACGGCACTGCTGCTTCTGGACGGGGAAGCCGGGGTCGATGAAGAGGACCTTGGTCTTGCGGGCGTCGTAGCGGGTGAGGGTGAGGAAGGAGGCGAAGCCGGCCTGCATGGAGCCCACGGTGGGGACGCAGCAGTCGGGGGTGACGTCGATGTCGAGGAAGTTCTTCACGAAGCGTGCGGCCTCCTTCTTGAAGTCGGCGGTGCCGTAGATTTCGGGGTAGATGGAGGCCACGCCGTTGCGAAGGGCTTCAATCTGGGCTTCGACGCCCACCTGGGGGGCGGGCAGGCCGGGGATGCCCATCTCCATCTTGACGAAGCGGACGCCGGTCTCTTTCTCCACGTCCTGTATCATCTTGCGCATCTCGCGGATGCTGGCCTTGCCGGGGTTCTTGATTTTGTTGGCCGCGGCAATGCGGTCTATCGTTTCTTTCTGTATCGGTATTTGGGTCATGATATATTGTTTTTTAATGTTTGATTCGCTAATATGTTAATGCGTTAGTGTGTTAGTGCGTTAATGCGTTAGTGGGGTGGTTATTTGGCGTTGTTGAAGTCTTTGAGTTTGACGGCGTTGATGGGGCTGAAGGAGCGGACGAGTTCGTAGACCTGCTTGCGCTCGGCAGGGGGCGCGGGGGTGAAGATGGAGAGGAGCTCCTGCACCTTGACGTCGGCGAACTGCTGGACGCTGATCAGGTTGGCACGCGCCTTGTGGACGGACTGGACGTTGCGCAGCGCTTCGATAATGGCCTGGCGCGCAGCGGTTTGGTCCTTGGTCATGAGGTCGAGGCCGAGGCGGTGGTAGTTGTAGTAGGCCTGGTGGAGGTCGGCATAGGCGCCGTTGGTGTGGTTTTCGACGAACCAGTAGCGGCTGCGCGAGTTGTTCTGGTCCCATCCGCTGGCGCCGGAGGCGGCCTGTGCCACCTGCTGTGCCATGGCGTAGAAGGGCTCGCCGCCATTGGGCGAGAAGCTGTCGAAGTAGATGCCGAGCATGATGTAGCAGTAGTAGGCGAGGGTGGACGAGAGCTGGCCGTAGTAGTTGCTCATGTCGAAGTCGAGCGGCTGGTTTTCGTTGAAACTGAAGCTGAAAGCCTGCTCCATGTAGTTGAAGAGGCCGGAGGTGTAGGTGGAGTTGTAGACCGGGCGCTTGAGCTGTAGCTGGAGCTGGCCGCTGAAGTCGGTGGCGGAGGTGCGGCTGTTGAGGATGAGCGAGATGGAGCATTCGAGCTGCTCGTGGGGCTCAAAGTTGATGTTGGTCCATCGGCGGCCGCCCACGAAGTCCTCGATGGACTGTTTCATGACGTCGAAAATCTGCTTGTCGCTCTCGGAGGAGTAGGACTGGGTGGTGGTGAGCAGTTTCTGGTAGTTCACCTGGGCCGTGCAATGAAACTCCTGGGCTTGCACATAGCACAAGCACAACACACTCAGCATTATAACAAGAATATGTCGCATAGTTCAGACTGCAAATATACAAAAATTATTATAATAGGCAAAAAATATCGCATGGGCGGAGGCGGAGGCGGGGGTGTGTTGGCTCGTGACGGAACAGCCTGTGGGCTGGACGACGCGCTTCCGGAAGGCACCCCTCCCCCACCCCACGGCCGGGAAGGGTAGAGAAGGGGTAGAGAGGGGGTAGAGAGGCCCCAGAGAGGCCCCAGAGAGGCCCCAGAGAGGGGGTAGAGAGGCTGCGGCGAAGAAGCTGTGCGACAGGCAGTTGGGAAGAAGGGCGCAGCGAGGTTGGCAGAACGGACGCATTGCGCTGATTTACAGACGTGTGTGTTATTTTACAAAATAAAGCCGTGCTGTGTGAAAAAAAATTCGTACCTTTGCACTTCAAAAAGACTAATTATAAATTACAAATAACATGAAGAAAATCATCAACACAACGAACGCCCCCGCGGCCATCGGCCCCTACAGCCAGGCTGTGCTGGCGGGCAACACGCTCTACATTTCGGGCCAGATTCCCATCAACCCCGCCACGAAGGAGGTGCCCGAAGGCATCACGGCCCAGACCGAGCAGGTCTTCAAGAACATCAAGGCCATCCTCGACGAAGCCGGATTCACCTTTGACGATGTGGTGAAGAGCACCTGCCTGCTGGCCGACATGGAGTATTTCAAACCCATGAACGAGGTGTACGCCAAGTACTACAGCCACGACTGCCCCGCCCGCGCGGCCTTCGCGGTGAAGGGTCTCCCGATGGGCGTCCTGGTAGAGATTGAGACGATTGCAGTAAAGTGAATTTAATAAAGTAGTTCATGGAGTTCAAGAAGTTCAAGGAGTTCAAGACAATAGCACCAGACGCAACATTTGTCCTGAATTCCCTGGACTCCCGGAACTACTTGAACTCCCAAAAATAACACAGAATGGATTTTAGCTACACCAAGCAAGAAGAACTCTTCCTGCAGATGATACGCGAATTTGCAGAGAAGGAAGTGAAGCCCCTCGCGGCCGAGGTCGACGAGGAGGAGCGATTCCCCATGGAGACCGTCCAGAAGATGGCCAAGATAGGCCTGATGGGCATTCCCATACCCACACAGTACGGCGGAGCCGGCGGCACGAACATCATGTACGGCATGGCCGTCGAGGAGTTGAGCCGCGTGTGCGCCACGACGGGCGTCATCCTCTCGGCTCACACGAGCCTCTGCGCCGCCCCCATCCTCGAGGCCGGCACTGAGGAGCAGAAGCAGAAGTACCTGCCCAAGCTCGCCAGCGGCGAGTGGATTGGCGCCTTCGGCCTGACCGAACCCAACGCCGGTACCGACGCCGCGGGCCAGCAGACCACGGCCGTCCTCGACGGTGACGAGTGGGTGCTGAACGGCAGCAAGATATTCATCACCAACGGCAGCTACGCCCATGTGTTCATTATCATCGCCATGACCGACAAGAGCCTCGGCACGAAGGGCATCAGCGCCTTCATCGTCGAGAAGACCGACCCGGGCTTCAGCATCGGCAAGAAGGAGAAGAAGATGGGTATCCGCGGCAGTGCCACGACGGAGCTCATCTTCGAGGACTGCCGCATCCCGAAGGACCGCCAGCTGGGTCAGCTCGGCAAAGGCTTCGGCCTGGCCATGAAGACCCTCGACGGCGGCCGTATCGGCATCGCCTGCCAAGCCCTCGGCATCGCCCAGGGCGCCATGGACGAGACCGTCAAGTACACCAAGGAGCGCAAACAGTTCGGCCGCTCGATCAGCCAGTTCCAGAACACGCAGTTCCAGATGGCCGACCTCGAGACCAAGGTGCAGGCTGCCCGTCTGCTCTGCCGCTCGGCCCACTACAAGAAAGACCACGGCATGCCCTACAGCGCCGACGCCGCCATGGCCAAGCTCTTCAGCGCCGAGACGGCTATGGAGGTGACCACCAAGGCCGTGCAGTTCCACGGCGGCTACGGCTACACCCGCGAGTACCCGGTGGAGCGCATGATGCGCGACGCCAAGATCACCGAGATCTACGAAGGCACCAGCGAGGTACAGCGCATGGTCATCGCCGGTAAATTGTTTAAATAAAATCAGACCAGTCGAACTCGTCAGACTTGTCAGACCCATCCGACAAAACAATCAAGAACAGAATGAACATCGTAGTTTGCATAAAACAAGTGCCGGACACCACCGAGGTGAAGATCAACCCCGTGACCGGTACGCTCATCCGCGAGGGCGTGCCCTCCATCATGAACCCCGACGACAAAGGCGGCCTTGAGTACGCCCTGCAGCTGAAGGACAAGTACGGCGCCCATGTAACCGTTATCACCATGGGTCTGCCCCAGGCCGAGGCCATCCTGCGCGAGGCCCTCGCCATGGGTGTCGACCGCGCCATCCTGCTCACCGACCGCAAGCTCGGCGGCGCCGATACGCTGGCCACCAGCAGCGCCATCGCCGGCGCCCTGCGCACCATGGACTTCGACCTCGTCATCACCGGCCGCCAGGCCATTGACGGCGACACCGCACAGGTGGGACCCCAGATTGCCGAGCACCTCGACCTGCCGCAGGTCTCCTACATGGAAGACCTCCAGTACGACGATACCACCAAGACCTTCACCATCAAGAAGCAGCTTGAGGACGGCTACCAGATCCTCGAGATGCAGGCCCCCTGCGTCGTCACCGCCCTGGCCAGCAGTGTCCAGCCGCGCTACATGACGGTCAACGGCATCGTCACCGCCTTCGACAAGGAAATCGAGGTGTGGGGTGCCGACCGCATCAACGTGCCCGAGGACCACATCGGCAAAGCCGGCTCGCCCACGAGCGTCTTCAAGTCGTTCCCCAAACAGCTCAAGCCCGCCGGCCAGACCTTCGAGGTCAGCCCCGAAGAGGCCGTCGAACTGATTGTGAACAAACTGAAAGAGAAGCATATCATTTAATGTCAGACTCGTCGGACTCGTCAGACCAGTCAGACCCGTCCGACATAAAATGAAGAAGCAATGAACTTAGCAGATTATAAAGACGTATACGTGTTTGCCGAACAGCGCAACGGCAAACTTCAGAATGTGGCTCTCGAGCTGCTGGGCAAGGCCCGCGAGCTGGCCGACGCCAACCAGGAGAAGGTCGTCGCCATGCTCCTCGGCAAGGACATCAAAGGCCTCGCTCCCACCCTCATCGAGCACGGTGCCGACAAGGTTATGGTTGTCGACCACGACCTGCTGAAGGACTACATGACCGAGCCCTACACGGAGGCCATCACCGCCATCATCGAGAGCGAGAAGCCGAGCATCATGCTTATCGGTGCCACCACCATCGGCCGTGACCTCGGCCCCCGCGTCAGCGCCCGCAACCGCACCGGCCTCACCGCCGATGCCACCAAGCTGGAGATCAGCGACGACAAAGCCCACGAGTTCCGTATGACCCGTCCCGCCTTCGGCGGCAACCTCATGGCCACCATCCTCTGCAAGAACAACCGCCCGCAGATGAGCACCGTCCGCCCCGGCGTCATGCAGAAAATGGCCGCTGACAAGAACCGCAAAGGCGAGGTCGTCGACTTCAAGGTCAACTTCGACGAGAAGAAGATCGCCCGTGTGAAGCTCGTCAAGACCGTCAAGGAAGAGAAGACCGTCACCGACATCAGCGAGGCCAAAGTCCTCGTCAGCGGTGGCCGCGGCGTCGGCACCAAGGACGGCTTCGGCAAGCTTGAGGCCCTGGCCAAAGAGCTCGGCGGCGAAGTCAGCAGCAGCCGCGCCATGGTCGACGCCGGCGTCATGGACGCCAGCCGCCAGGTGGGCCAGACCGGCAAGACCGTCCGTCCCGCCCTCTACATGGCCTGCGGCATCAGCGGCGCCATCCAGCACCTCGCCGGCATGGAGGAGAGCGAACTCATCATCGCCATCAACAAGGACAAGTTCGCCCCCATCTTCCAGGTTGCCGACCTCGGCATCGTGGGCGACCTCCACAAGATCGTCCCCATGCTCACGGAAAAGCTCCGCACCATGCAGAGATAAAATAGGTTCTGCATGCTGCATAAGAAAAGCAGAGGCCCTGTAATACAGGGCCTCTGCTTTTTTCCTCCGACTCAGCGGATTTTGTGCCGTCCTACTCTTTACGCACGGCACGGACGCTGGTTCCAGAACAGCGGGCGGCGCCAAATAGCAGCATCTCTCTGCTCTTGCCAAGCTGGAAGTATGTAGGCGTCACGGGATTGCCTTCGTAGAGCGACGACGACCAATAGCTGCCGCTGCTGACGACAACATATGTAGTATCTCTATAGTAACCAGTGACAGGAATGAAGATGCTATTGCCGTTGGCAGCAGTATATCGGCGTCCTTTCACTCCATTCACAGAGTCATATACAGATGTGGTGTTCCTAAGGAGTTCTTCCCAATCGTCGGAAGTCGGTATGCAGGCACCTGCCCCCAACTTGGCTGTAGCCGCATCGTCGATGGGCTGCAGTGTGACAAGACTGTCGACAGCACCGTACTTGGTGTCGGTGTTGTATTTGGTCAGGGTCAGTAGGTTGCCTTCGGCATCGACGGTGCAGTATTTGTAGGTGCTCCATTTGTAGGCCTTCTTGGTCTCCGTCTCGCCCCAGGCGTAGAAGTCGCCACTCTCTTCAGGAGCGCTGGCGCCAAGATTGAACGCAGCCCACTGCGCTCCGCTGGGCAGCCCTAAGTCCACCCACTCCATCTCTAATTGCCCTCCTCCGTTAGTACCATTGTTGGTTTTGCCACTTTCTTCCTTTTGGCAGGAGCCAAAAGCCAGTCCAATTGCCACAGCCACAAAGGCCGATAGTCTGATTGTTCTTTTCATTATATTTCAGTATTTATTGTTTTATTATGATGAATTCCCTATTTCATGGTCATAGAGTAAAACACCTATAACTCAATCAATTCCAGCAAGTCAATTATACCATCCCGTCCAATAATTCCAACTGCAAAGATAGTCAAAAATCCAGAATCCTCAAAATTCCACTTTTTGTTTTTTCCGTTCACACCAACTGCTGCTGCGCAAATATAATAATGAGGCCCGCAGATTTACTGCGGGCCTCACCCAGTCAACCCTCACACCTGGCCCAGTTCCAAAGGAAACTGGGCCACAAAAGGAATGGAAGAAACACAATGGCTCATTAACTCATTACCCTACCCTACTGCACTGTACCGGTACCGATGTATGCCGATGACGAGCAGCTGCCTGGTGCGATGGTGATACCGTAGTCATCTAACTGCTCCAGCTGGTCTGCCGAAGTACGAACGAATCCCCACATATCCACGGTCTCTCCAGCCCAGCCCGACGGCAAAGTCAGCAGCAGCCGCACCATGGTCGACGCTGGCGTCATAGACGCCAGCCGCCAAGTGGGCCAGACCGGCAAGACCGTCCGCCCCGCCCTCTACATGGCCTGCGGCATCAGCGGCGCCATCCAGCACCTCGCCGGCATGGAGGAGAGCGAACTCATCATCGCCATCAACAAGGACAAGTTCGCCCCCATCTTCCAGGTTGCCGACCTCGGCATCGTGGGCGACCTCCACAAGATTGTCCCCATGCTCACCGAGCGCCTGAAGACCATGCAGAAATAACCCCACCGGGGACCGCAGGCGTCCTGCCTGCCACAAAAAACGATTGGCCAGAGGAGACTCTGGCCAATTATTTTTTTGCCATATTGGAAAAAAATCGTATCTTTGCATTTTGAAATGAGTAAAAAAGAAATATCTCAGACCCTCGCTGATTACTTTGCCACACAGCCGGTGACGAAAGCATGGCTTTTCGGTTCCTATGCTCGTGGTGAACAACGGGAGGACAGCGATGTTGATATACTTGTAGAGTTCGACCGCAAGAATTCGAAAGTGGGACTGCTGAAATACGCAGCCATCATTGTCGACCTTGAGAAAATCCTCAACCGCAATGTGGATCTGGTAGAAAACGGGGGCCTGATGCCCTGGGCAGAGGAAACAGCCAACCACGATAAAAAACTAATCTATGAGAGAGCCGGCGCGTGACCACAGCCGAATAGAGCACATCATGCTTGCCATCGCCAAAATCGAAGAGTATACCGACGGCATCACCTTCGAGCAACTGACGACCGACAGCATGCGCATGCATGCCACCATCTACAATATCCAGATTATTGGAGAAGCATCTTATAAATTAACAAACGATTTCAAGGAAGCACATCCCGAGGTGCCATGGACGCTGATGGAGAAGATGCGCCATGTGCTTGTCCACGATTATTACAGGATACTCCCCGAAGCCCTTTGGGATGTCGTAACCTCAGACATTCCAGACTTGAAGCGGATGATGGAAAAACTTCAAAAATCTCTTTGACAAATCCAACTGAAAACAAATAATTATTCAATGAAACGCACCAGCAAAATCATTGGTGGCATCGCCCTCGTGGCCTTCGGCATCGTATGGGCCTTGGAGCTACTCAATGTCATCAGCATCAGCCTCGAAGGCTGGTGGGCTCTTTTCGTCATCATTCCCTGTTTCATCAATATCTTCAACGACCGCCACAAGGCCGGAGCCATCATCGGCTGCGGCATCGGCATACTGCTGCTCCTGGCTGCTCGCGGTATCATCCCCTGGAACGACATCTGGAAGTATATGCTCTGCCTCGTGGCCATAGTATGGGGCGTGGCGCTCCTATTCTTCAACAATAGGAAGCACTTTGACCAAAGAATCACCAAGGAACAGAATGTGCCCGTCGTAGCCGGCGGCGGCAAGCTGCACAATATCGACGTAACCTTTGGCAAGCAGGATTACAGCTACGACGGCCAGTCTTTCGATGGAACCGACGTGCACGTCAGCTTCGGCTTCGTCAGCCTCGACCTGCGCGATGCCGACATCCGCAACGGTGCCGTCATCAATGTCGACTGCAGCTTCGGCGGCATAGAGATCCGTCTCCCAAAAGGCGTCTGCATCAACAACGGCATCGACACGACCTTCGCCGGCGTCGACTGCGACTGCTGCACCCAGCCCACCGACGGTGCCAAGACCCTCTACCTCAAAGGACGCTGCAACTTCGGCGGGATAGAGATAAAGTAGCCACCATCTAAACACATAAAGCCAGCGGCGGGCAGGAAGATGCTGTTGCCGTTGTCGGCGGTAAACATGCGACCGCCGATGCCGTTCACGGTGTCCCATTGGACGGTAGTAATATGAAATACTGCAACTATTGTGGCTGCGAAATTACGGGAATGCTAAATTATAAAAGGTAGATTAGATGGAGATACAGAACCTGATGACATTCGAGGAACGGGCGGGGCTGCGGCGGTGGCTGGAGGAGAACCACGGGCGGGAGCGGGAGTGCTGGGTGGCGTGCTATAGGGGGAAGACGGCTGTGGCGGGGGCGCTGCCGTATGTGGAGGTGGTCATGGAGGCGCTCTGCTTCGGGTGGATAGACTCCACCGTCAAGAAGCTGCCCGACGGCCGGCTGGCACAGCGTATCTCGCCGCGCAGCAAGAAGAGCCACTGGACGGACCTCAACATCAGCCGCTGCCAAGAGCTGGAACGCCAAGGGCTGATGACCGACGCCGGCCGCTCGGCATTGCCGAATGAATAGATACAAACATGGTACAGACAGAACGCATCAAACACATGGAAAGTCTGATGACTCTGGCCACAAAGGCGCTGAGGGGAGAGGCGGCGAGGAGTGGCGGATAGACTTCGACGACGAAGCCGGGCGGCTGCCAAAGGATTTACAACGCGGCGTACTGTCGGAAGATGCCGTATGGAATTGGAAAGAATTGAAAAACGCTAAATCACAAACGTCAAACAAGAACCTATGAAACATATACAATACCAAACACAAGGCACCTGCTCGGTGCTGATTGATGTGACAGCTGACGATAATGACGTCATCCAGGATGTGTCGTTCCTGGGCGGCTGCGACGGCAACCTACAGGGCATCTGCCGTCTGGTGAAAGGCCAGAAGATAGACGACGTCATCAGCCGTCTTGACGGCATACAATGCGGCGGCAAGCCAACCTCGTGCCCCGACCAGCTCTGCCGTGCGTTAGAACAACTGAAGACGGCCTGACTATGGAGTATTACACCGAAAGGAACCGTATTGTTGCCGTAGACAACGGCGAGGAGGTGGGGGAGGTGACGTTTCCGCTGAGGGATGGCGTGTATGTCATCAACCACACGTATGTGGACGACAGGCTGCGGGGGCAGGGCGTCGCCGGCGAGCTGGTGCGGCAGGCTGTGGAGGAGATAGAGCGGCGCGGAGGACAGTACCAGGCCACCTGCAGCTATGCCCAGCTGTGGCTGGCAAGGAATCGCGGCTGCGAGATCACCAGTCCGCTGAGCTGCCCAGTCAACTAAATCCATATCAGAGCTGTCGTTCACAAGCAACCAATCTACCATAGACTGTGAAAAGGATATACATCATACTGCTGGCACTGTGGATGGTGGGGTGCGCCAAAGAGGAGGGGGGGCGCGAGCTGCACTCGGAGGCCGACCTGGCGGGGCTGAAGGTGGGCGTCACGGCCGGCAGCGCCTACGACCTGCGCCTCAGCGGCCGCGACGACATCACGCTGCTGCGCTACAACACCCTGAGCGACGAGCTGCAAGCCCTGAAGCAGGGCCAGATAGACGTGATAGCCAAAGACAACTGCTCGCTGACCAAGGGCGAGATGCGGCGGCTCGGCGTGCGTGTGGCCTTCTTCGGCAACGACTCGCTGCCCTGCGGCATACCCTTCCGCAAGAGCGACGCGGCGCTGTGCGACTCGCTGTCGCACTTCATCGACTCGCTGCAGGGCACCGGGGAGATGGAGCGCCTGGTGGCGCGCTGGCGCGAGTGCGACGACCCGTCGGCGGCCACGATGCCCGACCTGGGGCCGCAGCCCCGCGGCAAGACTCTCAAGGTGGGCGTGTGCCTGGAGCTGGCGCCTATCGCCTACCAGGTGGGCGACACGTGGAGGGGCTTCGAGGTGGAGGTGATACAGCGCTTCGGCCGCCACGCAGGCCGTCCTGTCAGCCTGCAGTACTACCCCTTCACCTCTATCCTTCCGGCACTGCAGGCCGGCAGCATAGACCTCATCATAGGCGGCGTATACATCACGGAGGAGCGGCAGCGCGAGATGCTCTTCAGCAGCTCCTACTTCAGCGCCTGCACAGCCTACACCGTCAAGGACGGGACGGAAGCGACGGCAGACTTCGGCACCCGGATGAAGGAGATGGTGCACAACAACCTCGTGGTGGAGGGCCGGTGGCGCTACATCACCGACGGCCTGTGGGAGACGGTGAAGATATCGCTCTGCGCCATCCTGCTCGGCTCGCTGCTGGGCGGCGCCGTATGCTGGATGCGTATGAGCCGCCGCCGCTGGATAGCGGGGACGGCGTCGGTATACATCAACCTGATGCGCGGCATACCGATGCTTGTATTCCTGATGATTATGTTCTACGTCGTGTTTGCCGGCACGGGTCTCAGCGGGAGCGCCGTGGCCGTCATCTCCTTCGCGCTGGTCTTCGCGGCCTACGTCAGCGAGATGTTCCGCAGCGCCATCCAGGCCGTGGGCAAGGAGCAGACCGAGGCGGGGCTAGCGCTGGGCTTCACCCGGTGGCAGACCGCCCGGCTCATAGTAGCGCCGCAGGCTCTGCGCAACGTGATGCCGGTATACAAAGGGCAGGTCGTCACGCTCATCAAAGGCACCTCGATAGTGGGCTATATCGCCATACAGGACCTTACGCGCGCGGGCGACATCATCCGCACGCGCACCTTCGACGCTTTCTTCCCACTGCTCATCGTCACGGTGCTCTACTTCCTGCTGGCGTGGCTCATCGGCAAGATGCTCGACCTGGCCGTCGGCAGCACATCCACACACAAGAAAAGACATTAAAACAAATACTCATAAAACATGAAACAGACACTCACAATCACTTTGGCCGCCCTGCTGCTGGCGGCATGCACAAGCAACGAAGAAAGACTGAGACAGCGGGCCGAAGAGCTGTGCCGCTACATCCCCGACCACGAGCTGCGGGAGGAGTCCAAGGACTACATGACGGCGGACTTCTACGCCGTGCTGGACACGATGTTCAACCACCTGCCCGAGCATGAGGCGATGGACCACGAATGGCTTCACTACTTCGTCACCGGCAACGGCGGCACGATAGCCGACTACACCGTCAGCGCCGTGGAGCAGAGCGACAAGGAGCACGCCGTGGCCACCATCGAGGTGCGGCAGAAGTGGGAAGACGGCTCGTTCGACTCCACGGCTGACGTCGAGGAGCACAAGCTCTACATGGAGCAGGTCGGCGGGCGGTGGCTGATGGCCGATTTCGACGGGCACAAGGTCGACTGCATACGCCACATCGAGACAGCACGTCAGGAGCAGGCCGTGCGCGACGCCATAGGCGAGTATATGGTACGTGAAATCGGTGAGCACTACCTCAAGGGCGACATCTGCATACCCACGCTGATGATTGTGGCCGGCGACGAGGTGAGCGAGAAGGAGGCGACGGTGTGGTGCGACAACTGGGTGTTCTGGTACACGCCGAGCGGGGACACGCTGAAGTGCGTCTCGGGCGGCAACCACAGCGGCAGGATGACCCTCGTGCAGGAGGATGGCAGGCTGCGGGTGACGGGCTTCGAGCAGACCGTGGACGGCGCGGGCTGGGAGGCCAGCGCGCGGCGCATCTTCGGGGAGCACTACGATGTCTTCCAGAATATGCACTCCAACCACGACGTCATGGAGGCCGTCCGGCGCGGGCAGCTGCGCTACTACCTGCAGCGGCATGGGCTACACTACCGGTTCTACCAGGACTATGGATGGCCGGCGGTGGGGGTTGGGGAATAGGCTCGGGCTCAGTCAGAATTCAGAGTCTTTTCTCAATCAGAATCATTTTTTCTCAATCAGAACTAAAAGAACAATTATAACCTTTTCTCAATCAGAACTAAAAGAACTTTCAGAGGCTTTTCTCAATCAGATTGTAAAAGATTTTTCAGATTTCTTTTGGCTGCGCTTGGCGGGGAGGGAAAAAACGGCGAATTACTCGAATTACTCGAAGCTACGCAGGGGGTTGTTTGGTTGGTTTTTTTCTCAATCAGAACTAAAAGAACTTTCAGAGGCTTTTCTCAATCAGAATCATTTTTTCTCAATCAGAACTAAAAGAACAATTATAACCTTTTCTCAATCAGATTGGAAAAGATTGGAAAAGATTTTTTCTCAATCAGAACTAAAAGAACGTTTAGAATTTCTCTGCTCGGCGGGGGGAACGGCGAATTACTCGAATTACTCGAAGCTACGCAGGTTGTTGGTTGGACGTTTTTTTTCTCAATCAGATTGTAAAGAACGATTAGAAAATCTCAATCAGAACTAAAAGAACGTTTAGAATTTCTCTGCTCGGCGGGGAGGGAACGGCGAATTACTCGAATTACTCGAAGCTACGCAGGGTGTTGGTTGGTTGGTTTTAGTTCTGATTGGGATTTAGGGGAGTCAGTCGTCGGAGGTGGCGTTGGGGACGGCGAAGAGGACGGTGAGGATGCCTATGGCGCCGGCGGCCAGGACGATGGGGCGGGCGACGGAGCCGGAGGGGATGAAGACGAGGGCTGACAGCAGGACGAAGAAGAGCATGACACCCACGGCGCCGGCTTTCTGTGTGGCGGTCATGCCGCCGTGGCGGTGGTAGGAGCGGATGTAGCGTCCGAGCCACGAGGCGAGGAGCCACTGCTGCAGACGCGGCGAGGAGCGGTAGAAGAGCCATGAGGCCAAGAGGAGGAAGGGGGTGGTGGGCAAACCCGGCACCACCACGCCCGCCGCTCCGAGGGCCACGCAGAGGAGGCCCAAGACGATGTAGAGACTGCGTTTCACGGGTCGGGGCTTGTCGTCAGAGGCTTTCGCGGAGTATCTGGACGACCTCGTCGCGGGTGAGGGTGCGGTAGCCGACAGGGAGGATGAGGACGGCGTCGGCGACCTGCTGCAGGTTGGCTTCGTTCACGCCCAGCTCGCGGCTGTGCATCACGAGGCCGAGCTCGTTCATCCATGCTTCGAGGCATGCGAGGCCCTCTTCGGCGACCTGGACGTCGGTCTTGCCGTCGGGGCGCACGTCCCAGACGTTGCGTGCGAAGCGTGCGAACTGGTGCAGGCCGTCGTGCATGACATGGCGGTAGTAGGGGAGGGAGACGGAGGCGAGGGTCATGCCGTGGGTGGCGTCGGTGACGAGGCCAATGGCGTGGCCGATCTGGTGGACTTCCCAGTCGCCGCCCTTGCCCATCTTGAGGAGTGTGTTCAGGGCCCAGGTGGCGGTCCACATGATGTTGGCGCGTGCTTCGTAGTCCTGGGGGTTGCGGGCTGCGATGCGGCTGCTGTGGACGAGGGAGCGCATGAGGCCCTCGATGAGGTAGTCGGTGGTGCAGTCGGCGGAGCCGGCGAAGTACTGCTCCATGAGGTGGCTCATGATGTCGAAGAATCCGGCGACCATCTGGTACTGAGGCACGGTCATGGTGAAGCGCGGGTTGAGGATGGTGAACTTGGGATAGAGTTCGGGTCCGAAGACTTTGCCGCGCTTGAGGCCTGTGACGATGCGCTCGCCCCCTTCGCGTTCCGTCACCTGACGGTTGGTGATGACGCTGCCGCCGTTCATCTCGCTTCCGGTGCCGACCATGGTGAGGACGGCGCCGACGGGGACGGTGGGGCATGAGGGCGACTGCTGCGCGACCCAGTACTTCTGCCACGGGTCGCCGTCGCACCAGGCGCTGGCGCTGACGGCCTTGGCATAGTCGATGGTGGAGCCGCCGCCGACGGCGAGGATGAGGTCGACGTGGTTGTCGCGCACGCGTGCGCAGCCTTCGAGGACTTTCCCGTAGGTGGGGTTGGGCATGACGCCGGCGTCGTCGACGACGGTCTTGCCGGCCGAGCGCAGGGCGTCGACGACGGCGTCGTAGATGCCGTTGCGCTTGATGGAGCCGCCGCCGTAGCTGAGCATCACGACGGAACCGAAGTTCTTGAGCTCGTCGGCCAGATGGCGCATGGCCTCTTCGCCGAAGTGGAGTCTGGTGGGGTTGTGGTATGTGAAATTGCCTTGCATGAGGGTGTTTCTTATATTGTTTTTTTCAGGCGGGACGGCGGCGGGGCCGGGGGACTTTTTGCAGGCGGGACGCCTGCGTACCCGGGAGGGCAGGCGGGGACGCCTGCGGTCCCGGAGGGGAGGGGTCAGTCGCCGAATTCGATGCCGACGCCTTTGGCGGTGTGGACGAGGCGGCTGTCGGGGGCCACGAGGTTCTGTTCGCGGACGGCCTCTTCGAGTGGTATGCCGACGACGTCGGGGTGGTGGTAGGCGACCATCTGGCCGAAGCGGCCTTCCATGACGAACTCCATGGCTCGGACGCCGAACTCGGTGGCGAGGACGCGGTCGAAGGCGATGGGTGTGCCGCCGCGCTGTAGGTGGCCGAGGATGGTGTAGCGGATGTCGTGTTCGACGCCGGCGGCCTTGAGGTCGGCGGCGAGCTGCTCGCCCACGCCGCCGAGCTTGACGTGCTGGTAGCCCACTTCGCCGGTCTCGGTGCCGGTGACGGTGCCGCCCTTGGGCATGGCGCCTTCGGCGACGACGATGATGCAGTAGCCGTGGCGCTTGTTGTAGCGCTGTTCGATTTTGGCCTTGACCTTGTCGATGTCGTATGGGATTTCGGGTATGAGGCACACGTCGGCGCCGCCAGCGATGGCGCTGTGGAGGGCTATCCAGCCGGCGTCGCGGCCCATGACTTCGAGGATGAAGACGCGGTTGTGGGAGGCGGCGGTGGTGACGAGTTTGTCAATGGCGTCGGTGCAAATCTGGACGGCGGTCTGGAAGCCGAAGGTGTAGTCGGTGAGCGAGAGGTCGTTGTCGATGGTCTTAGGGACGCCGACGATGTTCAGGCCCTTGCGTGCCAGGCCGAGGGAGATGCGCTGGCTGCCGTCGCCGCCGATGTTGATGACGGCGTCGACGCCCATGTACTGCAGTTTGCGGAGCATCTCGTCGCTGCGGTCGACGGTGGTCCAGGTGCCGTCGGGGTTTTTGACGGGCCATGCGAAGGGGCCGCCCTTGTTGGTGGTGCCGAGGATGGTGCCACCCTGAATCTGAAGTCCTTCGACGCTTTTCTCGTCGAGCATCACAATCTCCGTCGGTTCGCGGAGCACGCCGTTGAACGACTCGACGCAGCCGATGACTTCCCAGTCGGTGGTCTGCGAGGCGCGCTTGACGATGCCGCGGATTACGGCGTTCAGACCCGGGCAATCGCCACCGCCGGTCAGAACCATCACACGTTTCAATGCCATATCGATATTGTTTTTATTTATTGTTACACATTTCTGTCACAGCCGTTTGCGGATATCAGCCGCGGACTGCTGCTGCTACAAAGATAGTCAAAAAAATGGAATGGGAGATTTTTTTAATTGAAAGTTGATAATTGAAAATTGAAAGTTGAAAGTTGAAAATTGAAAATTGAAATTGGGTGGGGGGAGTGGTAAGTGGTAAGTTTTTTTGGGGGGCGGACGGGAGGGGGTGAGGGGGCGGGAGTGGGTAGAGAGGGGGTAGATGGGGTGGTGAAAAAATTTAGGGTAGAGACAATAAATAGTATATATTTACGTTTTAGGGGGGTCACAAAAGTGAAAAAAAACAATAAAACAACGATATGAAAAACCTTGTAATTGTCGAGTCGCCGGCCAAAGCCAAGACCATCGAGAAGTTCCTTGGCAAGGACTACACCGTGCGCTCGAGCTACGGTCACATCCGCGACCTTGCGAAGAAAGAGATGAGCATCGACGTGGACAACAACTACGAACCGCAGTACCAGATCAGCGACGACAAGAAGGCGCTGGTGAGCGAGCTGAAGAAAGCCGTGAAGGAAGCCGACCAGGTGTGGCTGGCGTCCGATGAGGACCGCGAGGGAGAAGCCATAGCATGGCATCTGCAAGAGACGTTGAAGCTCGACCCCGCGACGACCCAGCGTATAGTCTTCAACGAGATTACCAAGACGGCCATACTGCATGCCATCGAGAATCCGCGCCATATCGACATGAACCTGGTCGACGCGCAGCAGGCGCGTCGCGTGCTGGACCGCCTGGTTGGCTACGAGATCAGCCCCATACTGTGGAGCAAGATCAAGCCGGCGCTGAGTGCCGGGCGAGTGCAGAGTGTGGCAGTGAGGCTGATAGTGGAGCGCGAAGAGGAAATCAAGCGCTTCGAGAGCAAGCCCTACTTCAAGGTGACGGCCCACTTCCACCCCATCGACTCGGACAAGATACTGGCCGCGGAGCTGAACCGCCACTTCGACACGGCCGCCGAAGCGGAGGCTTTCCTGAAGAGCCTCGCGGAGGGGAGCGGCTTCCGCATAGCGAAGATAGAGAACAGACCTGCGCGCCGCAGTCCGGCGCCGCCCTTCACGACGAGCACCCTGCAGCAGGAGGCCAGCCGGAAGCTGGGCTTCAGCGTGGCGCGCACGATGCAGGTGGCGCAGCAGCTGTACGAGAGCGGATACATCACGTATATGCGTACCGACAGTGTGAACCTCAGCCAGCTGGCCTTAGGGATGGCGAAGCAGGAGATAGCGGCGCAGTACGGTGCCGAATATGTGAAGACCCGCCACTACCAGACCAAGACCAAGGGGGCGCAGGAGGCCCACGAGGCCATACGCCCCACGGACCTCACGGCGCAGACCATCAACGCCGAGAACGCGCAGCGCCGCCTCTACGAGCTCATCTGGAAGCGGACGGTGGCCAGCCAGATGGCCGACGCGGAGATAGAGAAGACGGAGATAGAGATAGACTGGGAGCCGCAGAGCGCCGAGAAAGAGCGCATGGTGTTCCAGTGCAGCGGCGAGCAGGTGAAGTTCGACGGCTTCCTGAAGGTATACATGGAGAGCAGCGACGAGGAGGACGACAGCCAGACGGTGCGCATGCTGCCGCACCTGCCCGAAGGGACGCGCCTGAGCCTTGACGACTGCGAGGCCGCGCAGCACTACACCCAGCATCCGCCGCGCTACACCGAGGCGAGCCTGGTGAAGAAGCTCGAGGACCTCGGCATCGGGCGTCCGTCGACCTATGCCCCCACCATCAGCACAATACTGAAGCGCGAGTACATCATCAAAGAGGACCGCGAGTCCGAGCCGCGCCACTGCACGGTGTTCACCCTCAAGGGCGGGCAGGTGCGCCAGACCGAACGGACGGAGCACGGCATGGTGGAGAAGAACAAGCTCTTCCCGACCGACATCGGATGTGTGGTGAACAACTTCCTGATGGACCACTTCACCGACATTCTGGACTACAACTTCACGGCCACGGTGGAGAAGGACTTCGACGAGATAGCCGCCGGCAAGAAGGACTGGCACAAGGTTATCAACAGCTTCTATGTGCCGTTCCACAAGAACATACGCCAGACGCAGCAGACCTCGCAGCGCACTACGGGCAGCCGGCTGCTCGGCGTCGACCCTGCGAGCGGCAAGAACGTGTACGCCAAGATAGGCCGCTACGGCACGCTGGTGCAGATCGGCGAGACGAACAGCGACGAGAAGCCGCGCTTTGCGAGCATGAAGAAGGGGCAGAGCATAGAGACCATCACCCTCGAGGAGGCCCTGGGCCTGTTCGCGCTGCCGCGGACGCTGGGCATGTTCGAGGACAAAGAGGTCACGGTGAGCATCGGCAAGTTCGGTCCCTACGTGCGCCACAACGGCAAGTTCTACTCGCTCGGCAAGAACGACGACCCGTATGAGGTGCCGCTCGAGCGCGCCATCGACATCATACGCATCAAGCGCGAGGCCGAGCAGCAGAAAGAGGAGCTGAAGAAGGTCTATCCGCACGAGATCGGTCAGCAGGACGGCGACGCCGTGGTGGCCAACATCGGCAAGTTCGGGCCCTACCTGACCTACAGGGGCGAGAACTACCGCCTCGGCAAGGACATAGACCCCCTGAAGCTCGACCTCGGCACGGCGATGTCCATCATAGACAAATCGGCCAAGAAGAAGAGCCGTAAGAAGTGAGAGCGAGAAGGAGCGGATGGTTGTCTCTGTAGTCATAGTAAACTATAACGTCAAGTACTTCCTGAAGCAGTGCCTGGCGTCCGTGTTCGGCTCGGAACGGCAGCTGGCCGACGGGAGCACGATGGAGCTGGACGTGTGGGTTGTAGACAACGACTCGGTGGACGGGAGTGTGGAGATGGTGAGACGCGACTATCCCGAGGTGCACGTGATTGCCAACCACGACAACGCGGGCTTTGCCAAGGCCAACAACCAGGCCCTGCGGGGCATAGCCGCCGGCCGACCGGCGACAGACGGCGGGCAGCTGCTGCTCCTGCTCAACCCGGACACCGTGGTGGAGCCCGACACGCTTGTGCGGTGCGCCGACTTCATGGCGGCGCATGGGGACTGCGGGGGCCTGACGGTGAAGATGGTCGACGGCAAAGGGCGCTACCTGAAAGAGAGCAAGCGTGGCTTCCCCACGCCGGAGACGTCGTTCTACAAAATCAGCGGCCTGATACACCTCTTCCCGCACAACCGCCGCATAGCGGCCTACTATATGGGCCACCTGAGCGACGACGAGGTGAACGAGATAGAGATTATGCCGGGAGCCTTCCTCATGCTGCGGCGCGAGGTGTACGACCGGATCGGTGGGCTCGACGAGAGCTACTTCATGTACGGCGAAGACATAGACTACTCGTGGCGCATACGGCTGGCAGGGTGGAAGAACTACTACATGCCCACCACCCACATCATACACTACAAGGGTGAGAGCACGCGGAAGGGGTCGATGAACTACGTGTACACCTTCTATAACGCGATGTCTATCTTTGTGCAGCGCTACTTCAGCGGCCGCGGGGCCAAGACCTTCAACCTGCTGCTGCACTGCGCCATCTGGCTGCGCGCCGTGCTGGCGTGGCTGAGCAGGGCGGCGCAGCGCGTGGCGGTGCCGCTGGCGGACTTCGTGCTGAGCTACGGCGGCTTCCTGCTGCTGAAGGAGCTGTGGGAGAGCGCCAAGGGGGTGGGGCACAACTACTACCCACCGGAGTACGCCACGATTGTGATACCGTTCTACATCGTGGTGCTCATGCTCTGCAGCTGGCTACACGGCGGCTACGACCGGCCGGTGCGGCTGGGGCGCATAGCCAGGGGCATAGGGACGGGGATGCTCATCCTGCTGGCCTTCTACTCGCTGCTCGACGAGAGCCAGCGGTATTCGCGCATGCTGGTCCTGCTGGGGTCGGCGTGGACGCTGGCGGCGACGATGCTGGTGAGGGTGGCGCTGGACCTGTGCAAGGTAAAAGGATACACGCTACACACACGCACACACGCGACGTCGGTGGTGGTGGGACAGCCGCAGGAGACGGAGCGGATAGGGCAACTCTACGCCCAGCTGGGCATGCCGACGGGGCATCTGATATACACCGCCGACACGGACCCGCGGCACCTGCAGGACCTGATCCGCATAGAGCATGCGGACGAAGTCATCTTCTGCGGGCGCGACGTGGACCTGCGCCACATCATAGAGCTGATGGCTGGGCTGCGCACGACGGGTGTGGAATACCGCATAGCGCCGTCGGAGGGCGACTACATCATAGGGAGCGACAGCATCCTCTCGCCCGACGACTTGTACATTGCCGATCTCGACACCATCAGCACGGACACCTGCCGCCGCACGAAGCGGACCTTCGACATAGCGACGTCGGCGGTGCTGCTGGTGCTGTCGCCGGTCCTGGTGTGGTGGCAGCGCCGGAAGAGGGCCTACCTCAGCCACTGCCTCGTGGTGCTGGTGGGGCGGCTGACGTGGGTGGGATATACGGGCCACCGGGGCGTCTTCACGCCGGCCGACATCATGCCCGGGGCGACGGAGGAGCTGAAGGAGCGGCTCACCCTGCGCTACATGCGCCACTACAGCACCTCGACAGACTTCAAAATACTTGTGCGCAACATACGTAACCTATGAAACATCTGACAGCCATAGTCCTGATAGCCCTTTTGCCGCTCGGCGCCGAAGCGCAGAGGATACACGCCTTCCTCTCGTCGGGCCTGACGGTGAGTCAGATAGAGGGCGACGAGCTGAAAGGCTTCAAGCAGCTGGGATACAGCGGCGGGGTGGGCGCGATAGCGGCCCTGGACGCCAACCGGCGGTGGGGATTGAGTGTGGAAGCCCTCTTCAGCCAGCGCGGCGCGCGCAGTTCGAAAGACCCACGCTATTCGCTATACTACTTCAACGTGCGGTCGAGCTATGTGGAGATACCGCTGCTGGTGCACTGGCAGGACCCGTGGGGGGGGATGCTCTTCGGCGCGGGGTTGAGCTACGGCCGGCTGATAGAGCAGCCGAACGGGCGTGTAGGCAACGTGGACACGCTGGGCTTCATGCCCGACACCAACGACAAGGCCTTCCTGAGCCGCGACCTCTCGGTGGTGGCTGACCTGCGCTTCACCATCTGGCGGGGCCTGCAGATGAGCATACGCTGGCAGTACTCGCTGCTGCCTATAAAGCGCGACTGGGTCTTCAACAAGTACAACGGCTACTATGTGGACGCCAACGGGGACCGCCACAACCGCTGGATTACACACACCAACGACTGCTACAACCACAGCCTCACGGTGAAACTGATATACCAATTCTGACCATGGCCACAGCCCTCTTTCCCGGATCGTTCGACCCCTTCACCGCCGGCCACGAGGCCGTGTTGAGGCGGGTGCTGCCGCTGTTTGACAAGGTGGTGGTGGCGGTGGGAGTGAACAGCGAGAAAGCCGCGAACGGCGGGGGCATGTTCAGCGTGGCCGAGAGGGTGGAGCGCATACGGCGGATGCTGGCCGACTGTCCGACGGTGGAGGTGACGAGCTACAGCGGAATGACCGTTGAGCTGTGCCACCAGGTGGGAGCGCAGTGCATAGTGAGGGGCATAAGGACGGCGGCGGACTTCGAATACGAGCAGCTGGTGGCGAGCGTGAACCGGCGCCAGGACCCGACGATAGAGACCCTCCTGGTGATGGCCGACGCGGCGCACCGCGACATCAGCAGCACCCTGGAACGCGAACGCCTCAGCCACCGCCAGCCATGAAAGCCACGGACGACATAGTGTACCTCAAAGGCGTGGGGCCGGCGCGTGCGAAGGTGCTGGCCACGGAGCTGGGCATCCGTACGGCGATGCAGCTGCTGGAATACTTCCCCTTCAGATACATAGACCGCACGACGACGAGCACGATTGCGTCGCTCACGGCGGAGAGCAACTATGTGGTGCTGGAGGGCACGCTGAGCAACCTGCAGACGGTGAGCACGGGCCGCTACCGCGAGCGCCTGACGTGCGACCTGAGCGACGGCACGGGGCACATACAGCTGGTGTGGTTTGCGGGGACGAAGTGGGTCAGGGAGAAGCTGAAGCCGGGGGTGCGCTACATGGTGATGGGCAAGCCGACGGTGTTCAACGGGCAGTGGCAGATGTCGCACCCGGAGCTGGAGGTGGACAGCGGGGAGAGAGACGGTGAGAGGGGTAAGTTCCTTCCGGTGTACACGACGACGGACAAGATGAAACAGAGCGGGCTGGGCAGCAGGGCGCTGGCCCGGCTGACGGAGACCCTCACGGGCTGCATCTACGACATCGAGGAGACGCTGCCCGAGGATGTGACGAGGCGCTTCAGGCTCGCGACGCGTGCGGAGGCGCTGCGCAACATACACTACCCCGAGACGCAGGCCGCGCTGGACGCGGCGCGGACGAGGCTGAAGTTCGAGGAGCTCTTCTTCCTGCAGCTCGACTACCAATACGCGCGTACGGCGCGGCAGCTGAGGTCGAGGGGGCGCGTGTTCGGCACGGTGGGCGACATCTTCAACAAGTTCTACAGCGAGAAGCTGCCCTTCGCCCTGACAGGGGCGCAGAAGAGGGTGGTGCGCGAGGTGCGGGAGGACATGCGGTCGGGTCGTCAGATGAACCGGCTGCTGCAGGGCGACGTGGGGAGCGGGAAGACGCTGGTGGCCTTGATGTGCATGCTGCTGGCGGTGGACAACGGCAGCCAGGCCTGCCTGATGGCGCCGACGGAGATACTGGCCACGCAGCACTACAACACCTTCTGCAGCATGCTGGAAGGGCTCGACGTGGAGGTGGAGCTGCTGATAGGGTCGGTGAAGGCCGGGGCGAAGAAGAAGCTGAAGAGCCGGATAGCCGACGGGACGACGCACATAGTGATAGGGACGCACGCCCTGATAGAGGACGACGTGACGTTCCACGACCTGGGGCTGGTGGTCATCGACGAGCAGCACCGGTTCGGGGTGGAGCAGCGGAGCAAGCTGTGGTCGAAGGCTGAGCCGGCGCCGCACGTGCTGGTGATGACGGCGACGCCGATACCGCGGACGCTGGCCATGACGCTGTACGGGGACCTGGACTGCTCGGTCATCGACGAGCTGCCGCCGGGGCGGCAGCCGGTGAGGACGTACCACCGGACGGAGCCGCGCAGACCGCTGGTGTTCAGCTTCCTGAAGCAGCAGATAGACGCTGGAAGACAGGCATATATAGTATACCCCCTGATACACGAGAGCGAGAAGACGGACCTGCGGGACCTGGAAGACGGGCTGGAGATGGTGCAGAGCTATTTCCCACGGCCCCAGTACCATGTGTCGATGGTGCACGGCGGCCTCAGCGCGGAGGAGAAGGCCTTCGAGATGGACCGCTTCAAGCGTGGGCTGACGCACATCATGGTGGCCACGACGGTGATAGAGGTGGGTGTGGACGTGCCGAACGCGACGGTGATGATAATAGAGAACGCGGAGCACTTCGGCCTGTCGCAGCTGCACCAGCTGCGAGGGCGAGTGGGCCGCGGCGGGGGGCAGAGCTACTGCATCCTCATGACCAAGGACCAGCTCAGCTACTCGAGTCAGGAGCGGATACGGACGATGTGCAGCACGACGGACGGCTTCCGGATAGCCGAGGCCGACCTGCGGCTGCGGGGGCCGGGCGACATACAGGGGCTGCAGCAGAGCGGGGTGCTGGACCTGAAGCTGGCGTCGATAGTCGACGACGAGCCGCTGGTGCAAGCCACGCGCGACACGGTGCACGACCTGCTGGCGGCGGACCCCGGGCTGGGGAGATATCCGCTGCTGCAGAAGCACATAGAACATTCGAAGAACAAGATGCTGTGGGGGAAAATCAGTTAAGAGTTAAGAGTTATGAGTTAAGAGTTATGAGTTAAAGGGTTATGGGTTTGGGGTTATGGGTTATGGGTTATGGGTTATGGGTTATGGGTTATAGGTTATTGGTTATGGGTTATTGGTTATTGGTTATGGGTTATTGGTTTTGGGTTATGGGGGGAGATATAGGTGAAAGTTGAACGTTGATAGTTGAAAATTGAAAGCTGGATATAAATCGATACAGTTGGTGGCTGAGGAGGGGGCGGTGCTGGGGTCGGGGGGGCTGCGGCTCTATGCGGTGCCGTACGGCTGCGTGGACCTCTACGCCTACGACCCGCTGAACCGGCGGGCGGCGGTGGGTGTCGTGGTGGCCACGGGTTACCGGCGGCAAGGCTACGGGCTGGCGATGCTGGAGGCCCTGCGGGGCATGGCGTCCGAGACGTTCCACCTGCACCAAATATATGCCGACATCGCGGCCGACAACGGCGCGTCGGAGGCCCTGTTCCGCAAGGCGGGCTACACGGAGTGCGGCCGCTTCAGGGAGTGGGTCGAGAAGGACGGAGAGTTCGTCGACACAATACGTATGCAACTGATACTATGAAGAATAGAGACAACAAAAAGGAGAATGTGAGAATGGGGGATTGTGAGAATGCGGGAGTGGGGAGCACTGGCTCATCGAGACGACACAAGACCAAGAAAACTGCCGGCATAGCGCTGGCAGTCATAGCAATAGCCGTAGTGGCGGGAGCCGTGGCGGGAGTCGTAGGGCTGCGCCAACCGACGGCCAACGGGGCGGAGGTGCGCGTCGACGTGCCCGAGGGTACCCCCTACCCTGCCCTCTGCGACAGCCTGGAGGCCAGAGGGGTGCTGCGCGGACGCACGGCGTTCGGCCTCATGGCACGGGTGCTCGGGCTCGACCGCGGCGTGAGGGCCGGGAGCTACGTAGTGGGGCCGCACACGCGCATGCTGACGCTGGTGCGCAAGTTGCGCAACGGGCAGCAGGACCCTATGAGGCTCACTATCGGCAAGTTCCGGCTGCCGGGGCAGCTCAACGAATACCTGAACAGCAAGCTGATGCACGACGACTTCGACTTCGGGCTGGACGACTTCCACACGGTGCTGCCGGACACGTACGAGGTGTACTGGACCGTAAGTCCCAAGCAGCTGGAAGAGAGGATGATGAGGGAGTATGAGAGATACAGGAAGGGGAAGGATTTCAAGGAGATGCAGGGCGTCAGGGATTTCAGGGACGTGGTGATTTTGGCGTCGATAGTGGAGGAGGAGACGAACTACGGGCCGGAGAAGCCGCTGATAGCCAGCGTGTACCTGAACCGGTTGCGGATAGGGATGCCGCTACAGGCCGACCCGACGGTGAAGTATGCCGTGGGCGACTTCGGGCTGAGGCGCAT
>CAMVAA010000008.1 GCA_947165345.1 uncultured Bacteroidales bacterium | reverse complement strand
CCACTTCCCACTTCCCACTTCCCACTTCCCACTTCCCACTTCCCACTTCCCACTTTCCACTTTCCACTTTCCACTTCCCACTTTCCACTTTCCACTTTCCGCTTTCCACTTTCCACTTTCCACTTAAACAATAAACTCCCCCTTCCTGCGTTGTCCTAATACAAAAAAATACGACGCCCGATGTAACAAATCGTCCCTTCGTGCGTCTATATATACAGACACGAACAAAAGTATACAAGATATGAAGACCAAGATGTATAGAGCCGCTTTGGCGGTGGTGACGCTGGCCGCCGCGCTGGCGTCAGGCAACATGGCCTACGCGCAGTGGAACCAGGCGACCGCCTGCCCGGGCTGGAACAACCCGAACAACTTCGGTGCCACCTATATGTACGACGACGGTGTGTCGGCGGTGGCTCGCAACTGCTACTCGGGCCGCACCGGTGAAGCCATCTCGCAAGCGCCGGAAGTACACTCCCAACATACCGGGGTGAACCTGGAGTCCTCCTTGTTTACCGGCACGGCCTTGGCCAATGTATCGGAAGTCTCGAGTGCCGCCGGCGCCCAGCTCCCGAGCGTCGACAAGCAGTTCTATATCCATACCACCAACGGTACCGACCCCAACACCCTGAACCGTCTGCCCTATATCCCGTCGCAGTCGGCAGGGCAAGGACTGTCGGGCTTCAACACCACCGACCAGGGCCAGTTCAACACCAACCTCACCCGCAGCATCCGCATCGGCGACGGCTGTGGCATGGGCAAAGCGGCCGCGCTCTACTACGAGTTTGTGCCTAACGTGGACAATGCCGTCTTCATCATCTACTATGCTGTCGTGGTTCAGGGCCCGGAACACGGGGTAGATACCGACCCGTCGTTCGTTATTCGTGTCATGGAGAAGAACGCCGCCAACCAGTGGGTGCAGAAAAGTGACACCTTGGCCTACTATGTCGCCTCGACTGCAAACAATTGTACTTACTGTTACGATGGTGGGCCTGGCTCTATCCAATTGGCAGCTTCTGGACAAGCTGGCTGGCACGTGGGTGCCACTAACTATGGTGACCCTTTCAAGTATAAAGACTGGGAGAAGGTGGTCGTGAACCTCGGCGAGTGTCTTGATGAGCCACACCGCATTGAGATTATCATGCGCGACTGTGATTATACTGCCCACGCAGCCTACGCCTACATCTGCGGCGAGTGCCGCCCCATGACCATCAACAGCACCGGCTGCCCTCCAGGCCGCTCCACCGACGTCACCACTCTCCAGGCCCCGCGCGGCATGCTCGAGTACGAGTGGCAGGCTTCGGAGTATGGCTACTCCTCACAGTCCGACCTGGCCGCCACTGGCCCTAACAACTACTTCACCTTCCGCACCCTCTTCTCCGGCACCGAGGCCGACAGCGCCTACAACTACCACGTCCAGGCCGACGACTTCCGCGTCCTCTACCGTCCCGTCAACTCGCCGACACCCATCGACGTGGTCGACTCCTTCGCCAAGCGCCAGACATTCCGCTGCAACATGAAGTCGGCCATCAACCCGGAAGTGCCCTTCTGGCAGCCGCTCTATGTCGACGTGACCAACAATAAGCCCCGTATGGAAATCGACACCCTCGTCGAGTGCGACGGCAAGCTCAGCGTCTGGAACCGCAGCGAGGTGCCCGGCTCTCCCAACCTTGCACAGCTCCAGCGCAGCACATACTCCCTCTACAACAACTCCACCGGCGCCGGCGAACCCTACTACACCGTCACCGGCACCGACGCCGCCCCGCGCGACAGCCTCGAATACTACCTCACCAATCGCACCACACAGAGCCTCGTCGTCCGCACCGTCACCACCGACCCCACCTGCTACTCCGAAGAGCTCTACGTCATCGAGCCCCTCTGGAAGCCAGACGCCGGCATGCGCATCGCCGACAAGCTGCTCTGCGACGGCGACCACACCACCATCACCGACACCACCCGCGACGTGACCTGGCGCCAGTGGGCCTTCCTCAAGCCCACCTCCCACCTCGACGACACCGTCCCACTCCAGTACGACTACGTCACCGGCTCCTCCGCCACGGAGAGCAAGACCCTCTCCGACCGCGACTTCGTCCATGACGTCGAGCCCATCGAGCTCACCGTCCGCAACGGCCTCTTCTACCTCGACACCGCCACCCGTGACACCGTCTGGTGCGAGGACAAAGCCTACGACACCGTCCGCGTCTTCCTCAACCCCAACCTCATTGTCAGCGGCGAGACCATCGTGTGCGAAGGCGAGAAGACGGCCGCCAAGGTCGAGGCTGAAGGCATGACCGGATGCACCTACGAGTGGTCGCTCACCAACGGCACCGTGAGCGGTGGCCTGCCCGCCGGCGACAGCCTCAAGGTCGTCCCCTACGCCGACACCGCCGTCTACTATGTCAAGGTGACCAGCCCCGACGAATGCTCCGCGTGGAGCAGCACTACGGTATATCTCGTGAAACCCCGCGTCTCCATGACGCCCGCGGAGGGCATCTGCCCGGGCGGCGTGGCGGTCCTCACCGGGCGCAGCGCTTCCAAATACACTTGGGAAGCCTCCCCCGCCGACCCCTCCCTCGACGTGGCCAACGCCGACTCCGCCGCTGTCGTCAACGTCTCACCCAAGGCCACTACCACCTACAAGATGTGGGGCTACGGCACCAATGGTTGCAAGGCCCTGCCTCAGGAGATTACCGTGAAGGTTCTGCCCAGGCCCACCCCGGCCGTCGACCTCACCCCCGGCTACATCGACGTCGACGACCCCACCGTGCTCCTGCGCGACGTGTCGCAGAACGGCGTGAACGCCATGTGGACCTTCGACAACGGCACCACGGCTATGGGCCGCGAGGTCAGCCACACCTTCGAAGGCATCGTGGACAAGGAGGACGTCGCCGTGACCCTCACCACATACAACTCCCTGAATTGCGACACCAACTATGTCTTCACCATCCCCGTGAGGCTCTTCACCACCTGGTTCCCCAACATCTTCACCCCCGGCAGCGAAGACCAGAATTCGAAGTTCAAGCTCTATACCGCCAACGAGTACGAGCAGTTCCACATATACATCTACAATCGTCAGGGTATGCTGGTCTACGAGTCCGCCGACCCGACCTTCGAGTGGGACGGCACTCGCGACGGCGAGCTCTGCGAGCAGGGTGCCTACGTGTATATCTGCTACTACCGCAAGCCCGGCACCCCGACCCTCGCCACGAAGAAGGGTACCGTCACCCTCGTCCGCTGATGAGCGACAAGAAGAGCCTCCTGCAGCGCTATTGGGGCTACGACTCGTTCCGCCCCCTGCAGGAAGAGATTATAGACTCCGTGGCCGCAGGGCACGACACCCTCGCCCTGATGCCCACCGGAGGTGGCAAGTCCCTCTGCTATCAGATCCCCGCGCTGATGGCAGAGGGGCTCTGCTTGGTGGTCTCCCCGCTGATTGCCCTGATGAAGGACCAGGTCCAGCAGCTGAACGACCGCGGGGTGAAAGCCTCGTGTGTGGTGTCGGGCATGTCCCCGGCCGAGGTGTCCGCCACGCTCACCAACTGCCTGAGCGGCACGGTGAAGCTCCTCTACGTCTCGCCCGAGCGGCTCGAGCAGCAGCGCTTCATAGAGCATTTCCGCCGTATGCGTGTGGGCCTGATCGCCGTCGACGAGGCCCACTGTGTCTCGCAGTGGGGCTACGACTTCCGACCGCCCTACCTGCGCATTGCCGCCATAAGGCAGTACCAACCGCGGGTGCCCCTGATAGCCCTCACGGCCACGGCCACCCCAGCCGTCGCGGACGACATAGTGAGGCTGCTCCAGATGCGCGACGTGCGCCGCTACACGGCGTCGTTCTCCAGGCCCAACCTGCACTACAGCGTGCTCCGCACGGGCGACAAGAACCTGCGGATAGTGCAGATGGTGAAGGGCCTCGAAGGATGCGGCATCATATACACGCGCAGCCGCCGCCTCTGCAAGGTCATTGCCGACCAGCTGGAAAGCGAGGGCGTGGGCGCCACATACTACCACGCCGGGCTGGAAGGGCGCGAACGCGACCTGCGCCAGTCTGTATGGATGAAAGGGCAGTGCCGTGTGATGGTGGCCACCAACGCCTTCGGCATGGGCATCGACAAGGGCGACGTGCGCTTTGTGATTCATGCCGACTGCCCCGAGTCGTTGGAGGCTTACTACCAGGAGACAGGCCGTGCCGGCCGCGACGGGAAAGAGGCGGCGGCCATCCTGGTTTGTTCGCCCAACGAACGGGAACGCCTGGAGCAGATGGTGGAGGCCGAGTATCCGCCGATACGCTATATCCGCAACGTCTACAGGGCCTTGTGCAACTACTACAAGATACCGGTGGGCAGCGGGGCGGACAGCCGCTTCGACTTCGACTTGGAGGAACTGTGCCGCACCTACAACATGAGTGTCCGCGAGTGCTACAGCGCGTGCCGCTATATAGAGCATGCAGGGCTGATAGCCCTGCCGGACCGGACCGATGCCTTCTCGACCCTCTTTATCCCCGTCAGCCGCGACGAGCTCTACCGCTTCGAGGTGAACCACATGCGCCTCGGCGGTCTGGTGCAGACCCTCCTGCGCATGTATCCCGGCATAGCCATGGCCCCCGTGCCCATCGACGAGCGCAAGATAGCCCAGCGATACAATACGGACGCCGCCGACGTCGGCGCCATGCTGCGTCAGCTGCACGAGATGCACGTGGTCGAATACCACCGGCGGAGCAAGAACCCCCAGATTATCTTCACCTCGGCCCGTATCGACGAGCGGAGCCTGAACCTCGGCGAGCAGGACTACGACAGCCTGAAACGCGCCGCCCGCGACCGGATGGAGGCCATGGCGGAGTATATCGGCGACGACAAGAGCTGCCGTATGAGACGGATGCTGGCCTACTTCGGACAGAAAGAAGGGGTGGAGGACTGCGGCGTGTGCGATGTGTGCCGCCGTAAGTATGGCGCTCCGGACGACTTCAAAGGCCGTGTCAGGAGTCTGCTCGCAGGAAGGCGCCTCAGTGTGCAGGAGCTATTGGTCATGCTCGCGCCCGATGACGACGATACCCTGACGGACCAGCTCCGTGACATGATGGAACGCGGAGAGCTTCACATGGATGCCGACATGAGGCTCAGCCTCGCATAGAGAGCCGAGAGCGGAAGCCCCATGACATTGTAGAAACAGCCCTCGATGCGGCTGACTCCCACCATTCCTATCCATTCCTGGATGCCGTAGGCCCCGGCCTTGTCGTAGGGCCGGAAGGTGTCGACGTAGTGGACGATGTCGGCCGTGGAGAGCGGACGGAAGAAGACGTCGGTGTGTTCGGTGAAGGACTGGCAGTCGCCGCGTGAGCGGAGGCATACGCCGGTATATACGGTGTGGCGGTCGCCGGAGAGGGAGCGGAGCATCGCGATGGCCTCCTGCCGGTCGGCAGGTTTCCCGAGAACCTGGTCGCGGTGGACCACCACCGTGTCGGCCGTTACGAGCACCTCGTCGGGGGCGAGGGAGGCGGTGTCGAAGGCGTCGGCTTTGCGGCGTGCCAGATGTTCGGCTACGTCGGCGGCCGGTAGGGTGGGGGAGACATGCTCGTTGACCTCGAGGTCGACGAAGCGGAGTTCGTAGCCCAGCTCGCCGAGCAGCTGGCGGCGGCGTGGCGACTTGGAGGCTAAGAGAAGCCTCATTTCACCTGCTCTCCCTTCTTGAACTTGGCCCGGTAGGCCTCGCGTCCGCCGTCGTACCAGGTCCAGCGCCCTTCTTTCTCGCCCTTGGCGAACTGGCCCTTCTCGACCAGGGCGCCGGCTTCGTTGTAGCGCTCGTAGGGGCCGTCGAGGACTCCGTGGACGAAGTTCTGGCGCACCTCGAGTTGGCCGCCGGGATAGTAGCGCACCTCCTCGCCGTCCTTGATGTCGGCGGAGTAGTGGATGATATAGCGGACGGTGCCGTCGTCATAGAGACCGCGCCACTCGCCCTCTTTCAGGCCGTCGCTGAAGTCGCCGTAGTAGTCTACGGTGGTGCCGTCGTCGTACCAGGCTGTCCAGCGGCCCTCTTCCTTGTCCTCTTCATAGTTGCCCTCGTGCAGTTTGTTGCCGTTCTCGTAGAGGGTGGTCCAGAGGCCTTCGCGTTTGCCGTTGCGGTAGTTGCCGTAGCGCCAGCGTTCGCCGGTCTCGTAGTAGTAGGTCCAGAGGCCGGTCTCCTTGCCGTGCGAGTACGAGCCTTCGATGCCGAGGCGCCCGTTGGTGCGCCAGTAGAAGCGCCAGGGGCCTTCCTGCTCGCCGTCGACCATGTCGCCTTCCATGTCCACGCGCCCTGCGTCGGTCCACCAGGTGGCCTTGCCCTGCAATTCGTTGTTCTTGTATACGCCACGGAAGCGTACCTTGCCGTTCTCGTGCCACTGGGTGGTCTCGCCTTCGCGGCTTCCGGCCACGTAGGTTATCTCCTCTTCCTGCTGGCCGTTGGCGTACCAGGAGCGGTAGACGCCGTTGGGTTTGCCGTATTCGACGGCTACTTCGTCCTTGAGGTCGCCGTTGCGGTACCAGCTGCGGGTGACGCCGGTGGAGTGGCACTCTTCGGCCATGCGGCTGCCGTCGTCGTAGAAGAGGGTCCAGGTGCCGCTCTTCTTGCCGGCGGTGTAGGCGCCCTGCTGCGAGAGGCGTCCGGAGGGGTAGTACCACACCCAGTTGCCGGTGCGGCGTCCCTCGCTGTCGAGCGACCCCTCGACGAGGGTTTGGTCGGTGCCTTTGAAGGTTTTGCGATAGATGGTCTGTGCCGACGCGGCTGTAGAGAGGGCGGCGGCGACAATGATGATGACGAATGATTTCTTCATATCGTGGTGCTGCTGTGTTTGTGTGTGTGCTATTCGGAGTAGGTGAACACTATCTTGGTCGGGTTGGCGGAGCGTGTTCCCTCCAGGACGACGCGTGCCGGCGAGTTGCGGCGCGAGTCGAGTATCAGTTTTATGCCGGGGTCGTTCCCTTGGCGCAGCAGATGCTGCAGATGGCGCGAGAGGCGCAGGGCGTAGAAGCCGTCGCCGGGGTGGAATGTGCCGTCGAAGCCGTCGAGCAGCATGTCGGGGACGGCCATCTCGGTGCCGTCGAGGTCGTAGGTGGCCAGTATGCGGTCAGGCATGGCGGGCTGGGCGGAGGAGGCTACGGGCATCAGCAGACGGGCCTGGTGGATGACGGCCAGGGGGTGCTCGGCGGCGAAGGCCCGTATGGCACTGTCGAAGCTGATGTAGGCACTGGTCCCGACAAGCGGTTCGACATAGAGGGCCTGGCTGCCCTCGATGCTGTCTGACGCGGCAAAGACCGAGGTGCTGTAGTCGTGGGTGAACTGTGTGAAGTGGTTGGCGCCGGTGCCGATGACGAAGTCGTAGGAGGCGGAGTCGGCGAGGTTGTCGCCGCGGTGGTAGTGGGCCACGAGCTTGGTCTTGACGGCGGCAAAGTTGATGGACAGCATGCCCTGGCTGCCGTCGTCGACGATACGTATGCGGAGACCGCGGGAGAGGTTCACGAATTCTTCTGCCGTGGCGGTGTAGGACAGCATCTGCTGCACCGAGGGGTCGAGGGTGAGGCGGACAACGGTGTCGGTGGGGCCGACGGAGACGACGCCGTCGAAGTAGACGGCCGAGGGGTCGACCGGGATGGCGTTGTTGCTGTAGTAGTCGCTGTCCGAGACGATGGCTTCGGCCAGCCGCATCACCTCGAAGTGGAAGTTGTAGGTGGCCGTGGAGTCGGGGTACAGACCGTCGTTGACCAGGCAGAGCTCAACCGAGTCGATGGTCATCTCTTCGATGTTGATGGACGTGGAAGCCTGTTTGAGGGCCACTTGGGTGTAGAGGACCGAGGAGACGCTGCCAAACGTGGCGTCGGAGTAGTTGCCCACGACACCGAAGCTGTAGGACGAGGTCTTGAGCGGTTCGTCGATGCGGCTGTATGCCGCCGAGGCGTAAAGGGTGTCCGTCTTTCCGTTGTACAGGGTGGAGGGGTCCACGAGGCTGGATCCGAGGTCTGTGTTTTCGTCGCTGCAGCCGCAGGGCAGCAGGGCCGAGAGCAATGCGGCCGCGAGGGCCAGCATGTTTAGTCTTTTCATACGTTCAGTTGTCGATGCGACCGATGATGGAGTCGTAGAATTTGTTAATGCGGGTGAAGAATTCGTCGCGGTCTTCGATATAGTCGAGCACTGTTCTCTTGTTTTCTTTGGCGTAGGCCACAAGTTCGGGGTGCACGTTGGGCGAGCCGATGATGACGCCGTGCGAGTATGTGATGGCGGACTTCATGAGGCCAAGGTAGGTGGTGTCACCGTAGAGGCGCAGGTCCTTGGCGGTGGCTCCGTCGGTCTTCATCTTGCGTTCGAGGTCGCCCGGGATAGGGCCGGAGAAGCCGTCGTCCATGAGCATGATGACCATCTTGGTGCCGTTGAAGAAGGCGTTCTCCTTGTTTATGCGGCGCAAGAAGAAGGGAATCATGGCCGAGAACCAACCGGAGAAGCAGATGAGGTGGGGCTGCCATGCGAGCTTGCGGACAGCCTCGAGGGTGCCGCGGCCGAAGAAGAGCAGCCGCTCGTCGCTGTTTTCGGGCAGTGTGCCGTCGGGCAGGGTCGCCGTCTTGCAGCTGCCGAAATAGTCTTCGTTGTCTATGAAGTACACCTGCAGGCGGGCTTGCGGAATGGAGCCCACCTTGATGATGAGTTGGCGGTCACAGTTGTTGACGATCAGGTTCATTCCGCTGAGGCGGATGACCTCATGCAGCTGGTGCCGCCGTTCGCTGATGCTGCCGAAGCGAGGCATGAAAACCCTCGTCTCGCGACCCATCTCCTGCATTTTCGACGGCAGACTACGACCCATGATCGAAAGCTCACTCTCGTCCGAAAAAGGCATAATCTCTTGGCTGACAAACAATATCTTTCCTTTTCCCATAAAAAGTATTTATATATCAAAATGCAAAAGTACGAAAAAAATTCGATGTGGCAAACATTTGTTTGCAAAATGGGGCCAGATTGTCTGGCTGGGTTCGCGGACGCGAGGCCGCCGGCTTCGCCGTATTTTCGGTGTAAACACCTTTTAATCAGGTGCGGCGAGAGGGAGGTCGGGTGGAGAGCCGCTATGCGGAGAAAAATATTTTCGTCTATAGCCCTTAGAATCGAATATTTTATGTAATTTTGCAACTACTTTTGCAGGAGAATAGTATGCGTAAAGACAAGATAATGAGCCATGACGAGGAGATACACGCCCTCTTGGAGCGTGCGCGTCGCTATTGTGCCATGGCGGAGCAGTGCGAGAGCGGAGTGCGCCAGAAGTTGGTGACCTGGGGTTGCCATGCCGACGATGCCGACCCGATAGTGGCGCGGCTGCGTGAAGAAGGATATATTGACGACTTGCGATATGCGCGGACGTACTGCGAAAGCAAGATTGCCAACCAGCAGTGGAGCCGCCAGAAGGTGCTGTACCAGCTGAGGCTGAAGCGCTTGCCCAAGGAGGCCATCGACGCCGGCATGGCGACGGTCAGCAACGAGGCCTATATGGCCATGCTTGCCGAGCTGGCCGCCAAGAAGCGCGACGAGTTGGCAGCCACGTACGGCGACGACACCTCGCGGCGCCTGGAGGCCTTTCTGGCACAGAGGGGCTTCACATTCGACGAGATAAACCAAGCAATCAAAAACATAGCAGGAAAATGAAAAAGATAATTACTATGTGCGCCGCCATTGCGGTGCTGTGCACTGCGGCCATGGCGCAGGAAGAGACCGCCACACTTGGCGGCGGCAGCTGGACGACATCGAGCACGCCGGCCTTGAAGGCCAGCGAGTTCCTGTTCCACAACTGGTCCAAGACCGGTAACTCGCAGATCGATGTGACGGCCACGTTCTTCGGAAACTACAAGTACACGCATCCCAAGTTCGTGTGGGACAACGTCGCCGACCTCGCCTACGGCTATGCTTGGCAGGACCTGGACAACTCGACGTCCGAAGCAGCCGGAGGCCTCTTCGAGACCCGCCGCAAGAGCAACGATAAGATAGACCTGACGAGCGTCATCTCTTGGAACGCCTACAAGGGCTGGGGTGCCTCGTTCACGGCCAACTTGAAGACGCAGTTCGGAACCGGCTATGAGTACACCGGATACGGTGCGAGCCAGGTGGAGACCAAGGTGTCGCGCTTCTTCGCTCCCGCCTATCTGACCACGGCTCTCTCGTTCGAGCACAAGCGCGCCGACTGGTCGGTGTCGCTCTCGTTCCTCACCGGCAAGACGACCTTCGTCTACGACGACGATCTTATCGCCTCAGGGCTCACCTACGGTGTCATACAGCCCGACGACTTCGACGCCACCGACCCCAAGACCTTCAGTCACGCCTACTTCGCCCTCGGTAGCTATGTCAAGGCGCAGTATCTGAAGAAAGACCTCCTGCCCAGCCTCGACCTCTATGCCCGTCTCGAGATTTTCTACGACTACTGGAAGCCCTCGAACATGGCGTGGAACAGCGATGCCGCGGCGATGGCTGCCGAATCGAAGTATCTGCCCGCAGCGGGAGAGCAGTGGAGCGACCTGGCCTCGTACAACTGGCTGAAGAAACGTGCGTTCGAGACCGACCTGGACTTCGAGGTGAAGCTCGACTACCGCTTCTCGGAGCATATCGCCGCCAACTTTGCCGTCAACATGAAGTGGGACACCGACTTCAGCGGCATCGGCAAGTGGGGCCACTGGCAGTTCTACCAGATGGCCGGCCTGCAGGTCTTCTTCAGCTGGAAGACGGCTGGAAAGTAACGGAAAGAGCAAGTCTAAAAGGGCGGCAGAGTTTGCACTCTGCCGCCCTTTTGGTTTAAGGTTTAAGGTTTAAGGTTTAGGGTTTAAGGTTTAGGGTTTAGGGTTTAAGGTTTAAGGTTTAAGGTTGAGGGTTTAGGGTTTAGGGTTTAAGGTTTAAGGGGGGGGGAGGGGGTGGGGTGAGGTTATTCGCCTTTGAATTTCAGGAGGACGCTCTCGTTGACGCGGAGGCCGACCAGTTGGGCGAGCGATCCCTCTTTCACGGCCAGCTCGAGCAGACCGGTGGCGGAGACGGTGAGGCGTAGCCGGCGGCGGGGGTCGTTGGAGGAATGCTGCTGGAAGTAGCCGGCGGAGAGCTCGGTGACTTCCTGGTCGCGGACGGTGAGCGCGAACGGCCGACCCTGGCGCAGCCCCTCGAATTCGCGGTAGCTCATGCCGAGGTAGGCGTTGCCGTAGGAGTCAATATAGTGGACGTAGATGCGGAAATAGTCGCCCTGCTGGATGTAGCGCGGCATGTTGCGCTGCAGCAGCTGCTGAGGCTGCTCGCCGAGGTCGCGCATGGAGGCGCCCTGGAGCAGGCGGGCCGCCACGCGTGCGAAGAGGTTGTAGGCCGCGAAGTTGTAGACGCCCCCTTCCTGCACCTGCAGCAGGCTGACATCCTCGATGTCGTCGCCGAAGGCCATGGAGGGCAGGCCGTTGTCGCTGCAGAGGTAGTACTGGCCGCGTGCCTTGACGCAGAGGAACGGCGGGCGGGAGGCGACGTCGACGATATGCACGGTGCCCGGAGGGAAGCCGGAGCAAGCGTGTCGCACCACGAAGGTGGCGGTCATGACATTGTACGCCTCGAGGCTGTGGGTGATGTCGACCACCCGCACCCCGTCGACCAGGCTGAACAAAAGCCCTTTTACCATGCCGGAAAAGAAACCTTGGTCGCCCCAATCGGTTGTCAGTGTTATTATTGGCGTACTCATATCAAGGTGCAAAGATACACTTTTTTTCAGATGTGTGAAGAAAAAAGTGTATCTTTGCTTAATGACTTTTCCGTGAGGAAAAGCAATAGAGTAGTATAAACCAACAAATTGTATATAAAAATGTCATTACTCTCCATACGCAATTTGCACGCTTCGATAGGCGAACGCGAAATACTGAAAGGTGTGGACCTTGAAGTCAACCGTGGCGAAGTGCACGCCATCATGGGTCCGAACGGCAACGGCAAGAGTACGATGGCCGGAGTGATAGCCGGCAATCCGAAGTATACGGTCACGGCCGGCGAGGTTATCTACAACGGCAAGGACATACTGGGCATGCCTGTGGACCAGCGGGCCTGCGAGGGCATCTTCCTCGGGTTCCAGTATCCGGTAGAGATACCGGGTGTGAGCATCACCAACTTCATGCGCACCGCCGTCAACGAGCAGCGGAAATACCACGGCCTCGACCCGTTGAGCGGGGCCGAGTTCCTGCGGCTGATGGAGGAGAAGAAGAAGGTGGTGGAGATGACCGCCAGCCTTGCTGGGCGCTCGGTGAACGAGGGCTTCAGCGGTGGTGAGAAGAAGAAGAACGAGATATTCCAGATGGCGATGCTCAACCCCACGCTCTCGATTCTCGACGAGACCGACTCTGGGCTCGACATCGACGCGCTGCGCATCGTGGCTGGAGGCGTCAACCAGTTGCGCTCGAAGGACAACGCCACCATCGTCATCACGCACTACCAGCGCCTGCTGGACTTCATAGTGCCCGACTTTGTCCATGTGCTCTACGAGGGCCGGATTGTGAAGACGGGGCCCAAGGAGCTCGCCCTGGAGCTCGAGGAGAGGGGCTACGAGTGGATAAAGGAAGAACTGGAGGGGAAGCAGTAAAACAGCTGTTACCGGCAAACGTTGAATAACCGTTATGATTAGAAAAGACATACTGCCCGATGTGTGGACCGACGAGTGGCGGCAAGAGGCCGCGGCCCGGACGCTGCGCACCGGACGCTGCGAGGAGCTGAGCCTGGTGCTCTGCTCGGCCGACGACGCCCCGATGTTTATGCTGGACGATGGCGCCGGCTACAGAATAGAGGACGACCTGCCGAACCTGCACCTGGAAATCGGCGAGGGGTCGCACGTGAGACTCTACAGGCTGCAGGGAGTCAACACCCCGCAGCACCATCTGACCGACCTCAGCATCGCCATGGAGAGAGACGCCACGCTGAGCATGTGCACCGTCACCCTTGGGGGAGGGCATGTGAGGAACAATGTGGTGATCAGGATGCAGGGCGAGGGCTGCAACGTGGAGGCCGACGGCCTCTACCTGATAGACCGCGACCAGGAGTGCGACAACTACATCTTCGTGGAGCATGCCAAGCCGCACTGCAACAGCAGGGAGCTGTACAAGGGCATTGTCGACGACGCGGCGCGTGCGCGCTTCAACGGGCATGTGCTGGTGCAGGACGGGGCGGTGAAGACCGAGGCCTACCAGACCAACCGCAACATACTGCTCACGGACAAGGCGCACGTGGACACGCGTCCCTTCCTGGAGATATACAACGACGACGTGAAGTGCTCGCACGGGAGCACGATAGGACAGCTCGACGAGCAGGCCTTGTTCTACCTCATGACGCGCGGAATCTCGGAGCGCACCGCTGTGACGATGCTCAGCTACGCCTTCTGCGACGAGGTGATACGCGGCATTGGCATCGAGCCGCTGCGCAACGCCGTGGGGGACATGGTGAAGAAGAGACTGCACGGTGAACTCAGCCCGTCGTGCGACGAGTGTGCCATACGCTGCACCACGCCGTGCAACGGCGTGGGGGCGAATTTCCACATAGACCCGACAAAACTCTGACGCAGCGACGGACCTCATACAGACGCCGAACGGTGGAGACAAGGAACGACATAGCAACCTGCATGAGACGCGCGACGGCCGCGCTGCTGCTGTTTGCAGCGACGGTCGGCGCGTGCGGTCCGCTGTGGGGGCAGGAGTTCAAAGGGGCCGACCGCAGGAGCTACGAGGAGGCGCTGACGCTATACGAGAAAGGCGACTACCACCAGGCTGCGGTGTTGCTGCGCAAGGTGGCGTCGCGCAACCCCAAGGCCGCGGAGCCGCAGTTCTGGCTCGGCATGACGGCCGTGAACGACGGCTTCAACACCGCGGGCATACGGAAATACTTCGGCCGCTGCATAGAGCTTGCGCCCGACTACCCCAATGCGCTGGCGCACTACTACATGGGAGTGATCCACTACACCGACAAGCGCTACGACGAGGCGGTGGGCGAGCTGGAGCGCTACTTCGCGCTGGCGGAGGGGAGCGAGGAGAAGGCCACCATGGCCGCCTACGAGGAGGCGTCGAACTACCTGTACTGGTCGCAGTTCCTGGCGGCGGCGGAGCTCAATGCCGCGCCGTTCGAGCCGGAGCGTGTGGCCGGCGTCAGCTCGCGGCGCGACGAGATACTGCCCACGCTGAGCCCCGACGGGACGACCTTCTACTACCTGCGGAAGGTGCCTGTGAAGCGCGAGCGCACCTACTATGCGCGCGAGCTTGAGGAGACGAGGTGGCAGCTGTGCTCGAGCCGGTGGACGGACACGGCATACAGCGCCGGCATGCCGCTACCTGCGCCGTTCAACAGCGGACGCCCGGAGGGAGGAGTGACCGTCACCGCCGACGGGAGGGAGCTCTACTACTCCGTCATCACCGACAGCCGCGGCTACGCGAACAGCGACATATACCGCGTGGAGAAGCGCGACGGCCGGTGGGGCGAGCCGGAGGCGCTGGGGCGCCACGTGAACGACCCGAACACGTGGGAGTCGCAGCCGACGGTGAGCGCCGACGGGAGGGTGCTGGTCTTCGCCTCGAACCGCCGCGGCGGAGTGGGAGGGACCGACCTCTGGAAGTGCCGCCGGCTGGCCAACGGCGACTGGAGCCGCCCGGAGAACCTGGGTCCGAACGTGAACACGGCCGGCAACGAGAAGATGCCCTTCCTTGCCGCTGACGGGCACACGCTGTACTTCCTCAGCGACGGATGGCAGGGCTTCGGTGGATACGACATCTACTTTGCTGACCTCGACGACCGCTTCGGGAACCGTCCCACGAACCTGGGGCTGCCCATCAACACGGAGACGGACGAGAGCGGCTTCGGCGTGACCGCCGACGGACGGCGGGCCTACTTCGCCGGGCGCCTCGACGACTCGCGCAGCACGGACATCCTGATGTTCGACCTGTATCCCGCGGCGCGGCCGGAGCCGATGCGCCTGTGCCGGATGACCGTGGGGACGGCGAGTGGAGGGCGCGACACCCTGCTTGTGCTGGGCGAGCGGCGCCCGACGACGGTCACCCTAAGCGCGGAGGGAATGCTGCCCGCCATAGTGAGCGGCACGGCGCGCGAGCTGGACGGCCGCACGGTGCGCCTGGACGACAGCGTTTCGGCCATGGCCCTCGGAGACACGTCCGTGGTGGAGGCCCTGGCGGCGTGGCTCGTGGCGCACCCGATGGTCCACGTGATGATAGAAGGCCCGCGGCGCGCCGACGCCCGCGACGCCTGCGAAAGGCTGAGGGCGATGGGAATACGTCAGGACAGAGTCCTGTATCGCGGCGGCACGGAGTACAAGCGCCAACAAATCAGACTGCTATGAAACCGATAGGCCGCATACTCTCGTATCTCAGGTTCTTTCCGTGGAAGATAGGTTTCAACGTCTTCTTCAACCTGCTGCACATATTGTTCAACCTGGGGTCGTATGTGATGATAGTGCCCTTCGTGGAGCTGCTTTTCGGGCTTGGCAGCGTGCCGGCCGCCGAGCCGACGCTGACCTTCAGCCAGGAGGGTGTGGCGCAGTGGGCCTTCTGGCACCTGCACCAATACAAAGAGAGCATAGGCATGTGGAACTGCCTGCTGTGGATAGGGGGCGGGTATCTGGCCTGCTCGCTGCTGAGCAACCTGTTCCGATATGTGGCCATGGTGTTTCTGGCCTCGATACGCAACGGCCTCATAGAGCGCTTCAGGGACGACCTCTACCACCGCATCACGATACTGCCGGTGGGCTACTTCACGCGTCAGCGCCGCGGGGACCTCATAAGCCGCATGGCCAACGACCTGACCGACATAGAGTGGAGCGTGGTGAGCACGCTGCAGTCGCTGGTGAAGGACCCCATCAACATCATAGTGTTCTGCGCGACGCTACTGTTCGTGTCGTGGCGTTTGTTTGTCCTCTTCCTGCTGGTGCTGCCGGGCGGGGTGTGGATGATAGCGCGCATAGGCGGCAGCCTGAAACGCAACTCGCAGCAGGGACAGAACCTGCTGGGGCGGCTCTTTGCGATGCTGGAGGAGACGCTCACGGCCATGCGTGTGGTCAAGCTTTCGGGCGCGGCGCGGTTCCAGGAGGAGCGCTTCGGCCGAGCCAACGCGAACTATACCGCGACGATGCAGCGCGTGGCGCGGCGGCGCGAGCTTTCGGGGCCGCTGTCGGAGATACTCGGCACGCTGGCGCTGGTCATCATCCTCGTCGTGGGCGGCTCGTGGGTCATAGGGGGGCATATCATGCCTTCGGTGTTTATCTTCTTCGTCATCGTCTTTGCCAGGCTCATACCGCCGATCAAGGCCGTGGTGACGGCCTACAACAGCCTGCTGAAAGGGTCGGCATCGGCGCAGCGGTTCCTGGACGTGATGGACGCCGACGAGGTCATCGTGGAGCAGCCCGGAGCGCCGCAGCTGGCGCCCTTTGCCACGGCGATAGAGCTGCGCGACGTGTCGTTCCACTTCGACGACGGTGTGCCGATACTGCAGCATGTGGACCTGACCATACCGCACGGGATGCACCTTGCCATCGTGGGGCCGTCGGGGGCCGGGAAGAGCACGCTGGTGGACCTGCTGCCGCGCTTCTATGATGTCAGCTCGGGCAGCATCAGCATCGACGGGCAGGACCTGCGCGCGGTGAATATCAACTCCGTGCGGCGGCAGTTCGGGCTTGTGAGCCAGGACTGCATCCTCTTCAACGACACGGTGGCCAACAATATATCGTTCGGGAGCGCGCGCTACACGCGAGAGCAGATACGGGCCGCCGCGCGGATGGCCAATGCCGACGACTTCATACAGAGCCTGCCCGAGGGCTACGACACCATGGTCGGAGACCGGGGCCTGAACCTCTCGGGTGGCCAGCGACAGAGAATCAGCATAGCGCGCGCGCTGCTGCGCGACACCCCAATACTGGTATTCGACGAGGCGACGTCGGCCCTGGACTCGGCCAGCGAGCATGCGGTGCAGACCGAGCTCGACGCCCTGGGACACGGGCGCACCACCATCACCATAGCGCACAGGCTCTCCACGATACGGCATGCCGACCTGATAGTGGTGCTGGACGGGGGGCGCATAGTGCAGAGCGGCACCCACGACCAGCTCCTTGCGGAGCCGGGGCTCTACCGGAAGCTGGTGGAGATGCAGTCGTTTTGCTGAGGGGTTTCGAGACAACGAGACAACAAGACTTCGAGACGACGAGTCTACGAGACTTTGGGACTTTGGGGCTTCGAGACTTTGGGTCGGAGGGGTTATGTGTTTATGGGTCGAAGGGGTGATATTCGGATGGAGGGTGACGGTGGAGAGGGGGGTAGAGTAGGGGTAGAGAGGGGGTAGAGAGGGGGTAGAGAGGGTGCGGGGAAGGTGCTGAGGGATACGCTTTTACATATATCTTTGATTTTGAGGTGTCCATGTCGGGAATTTTGTGTAATTTTGCAAACGATAAACGACAGAGGAAGATGACAGACAATCCGTTTATAGTGTGCAAGGCCTCGGCTGGGTCTGGGAAGACATATACCCTTGTGAAGGAGTATCTTGAGATGGCATTTGCGGGCGGGGAGGCCGGCGTCGACAGCCGCTTCCGCTCCATACTGGCGATTACCTTCACCAACAAGGCTGCCGCGGAGATGAAAGGGAGAATCATGCACGAGCTCGAGACCATGGCCTCGGCCCCCGTGGACCCGACGGCCGGCGGCATGGGCGCCGACATCATGCGCGACCTGGGCATCGCGGACGGCGGGGTGCTAAGCCGCATGGCGGCCCGGCTCCACTCGGAGGTATTGCACCACTACAGCGACTTGTCGGTGAGTACGATAGACAGTTTCATGCACCGTGTGGTGCGCACCTTTGCCCACGACCTGGGGCAGCCGATGAACTTCGACGTGATGATTGACCAGCAGGAGATGGTCGACGAGGCCGTCTCGCAGCTTATGTCGCTGGCCGGCACCGACGGCGAGGAGGAGCTGACGGAGGTGCTGCAGGCCTTCGCGGACAGCCAGATGGAGGAGGACCGGGGCTACAACGTGGAACGGCTTATGTCGGCCCTGGCTACGCAGCTCTTCAAGGAGGACGTGGAAGACCACATAGCGCAGCTTTCTAAGCTTACGCTGAGCGACTTCCGTGACATCCAGCAGGGCTACACGGCCGAGCTGCGTCGCTACGAGGCCGCCCTGCGCCGCGCGGGGGCCGAGATGGTGGCCGCCCTCGAGGCGGTCGGGCTCGACGCCGACACGGCACCCTACGGGATGAGCGGCTACTACGGCTACTTCAGCCGCATGGCCGACGGCGCTATTGCACCGCCGACGGCACGCACCGTGGCCGCCATGGACGACGGCAAGCTCACCTCCGCCAAGGCGCCGAAGGCCCTGCGCGAAGCCGCCGAGGCCGCCCTGCCTGCGCTCCGCGAGCGCTACGCCAAAGTGGAACGACTGCTCGGCGAGGGGCTGACGCGATACAACAGCCTGAGGGCTATGCTGCGCAACCTATACTCCATGGCCCTGCTGGGACTGCTGGACAGGGAGATGCGCCGCTATGCCCGCGACAACGAGGTGGTGCACCTGAGCGACTTCAACCGCCTGATAAACCGTGTGGTTCAGGACGAGGACAACCCGGCTCCCTTCGTCTACGAGCGCCTCGGAAACCGCTATCGCCACTTCCTGATAGACGAGTTTCAGGACACGTCGGTGATGCAGTGGCATAACCTGGTGCCGCTGCTGGAGAACGGGGTGAGCCAACGCTGCCGTTCACTGGTGGTGGGCGATGGCAAGCAGGCCATATACCGCTTCCGGCAGGGCGACGTGCGCCAGTTTGCACGGCTGCCGAGGGTTGAGGGTATGAAACACCACGGACACACCCTGGGCATACGGGGCAACTACAGCTTGGTGCGGCTCGACACCAACCACCGCACCGCATCGGCGATAGTGGAATTCAACAATATGCTCTTCGCTTGGCTGGCGCGCCACATGTATGCCGACAACGCGCTGGTGCAGGAGCTCTATGTGGGTCGCGACGCGGATGGACGGCTGCGTGCGGAGGGAGACGAGGAACTGCGTCAGCGGGTGAGCAAGGAGATGCGCGGATGTGTGAAGCTGGACTTTGTGAGCAAGGCCGACGTAGGTGACACCGACATCAAGGAGGCCATCTATGGTCGCATAGCGGACACGATAGAGACCCTTGTCGGGGAGCGAGGCTATCGATACGCCGACATCGTTGTTCTGGCGCGCAGCAATGTCGAACTGGGCGCTGTCAGTGCCTACCTCTCCGCACGGGGAGGTGTGCCGTTGACCTCGACAGAGTCGTTCTACCTGCGCGAAAGCCATGCTGTTATGGCGGTGGTGGCGGTATTGCGGCTGTTGCACAACCGAGCCGACAGGGTGGCACAGGCCGATTTGGTACATCGGATGCAGGCCATGGGTAGAGTAGGGGTAGAGGAGGGGCAGACTGCGCGGGATGCTTTCGTGGATGGTGGGCTGTTGCCGACCATAGGGGGTATACGTTTGAACCTCGACTACTTAGGGTCGATGGACTTATACGACTGCTGCGAGACCGTGGTACGCGAGTTGGGACTCGACGGGGTGGACACCCCGTATGTGGCATCACTGTTGAACCGGGTGGCAGCCTTTGCGGCTCGTCATAGGCAGAACGTGGGCGAATTCCTTGAGTGGTTCGACAGCCAGCCGCGCCTATCGGCGGCAGCGTCGGACGAGGTGGATGCCGTGAGGCTGCTCACCATTCACAAAGCGAAGGGGCTCGAGGCACCGGTGGTGATATGCCCCCTTTTCTACGGTCACGACTACCCGGTAGAGATGTGGGTCGATGTGCCGGCCGAGGGCGATGGCTGTCAGCTGCCAACGGCCTTTGTGAGCCTTGGAAACGACGAGCTTACGGTGTTCGAGCCACAGCGCCGGGAGGAGCAGATGCTCGGTGAGGTCGACGACCTCAACATATTGTATGTGGCGCTGACGCGCCCGCGCGAGCAGCTCTATGTCTTCTGTCCCGACGCCCACGACATAAAGAAACCGAGGGAACGGGACCTGCGCTATCCTGCCCTTCTCAGGGCTTTTTCTGACGCCGTGGACTATGATGGTGGCGACGAGGATACGCGGATCAGCGCAGCCAGGAATCGTGACGGGAAGGAGCCGGTGCGCCTCGAGAGGCTCTCGTTTGCAGACTGGACGTCTAAGGTGCATGTGGCCTCGCCGTCGGAGAACGCCGTCACGCAGCTCCAAGAGGACAAGGTCCGTTTCGGTATTTATGCCCATGACCTTATGGCTGCTGTGGCCGATGCTGACGGGGTGGAACAGGCTATATCCGATTTTGTTGCCCAGGTGCCCGACGCCGCCGACCGCGAACGGCTTGCTTCGTTGGCACGTCGTGTGGTGACCCATAGCGACGCACGTCGCTTCTTCGACCCGCGCTATACGTCCAAGCGAGAGTGCGAAATGGTGGTGGGCGGCCGTCGCGAGCGTCCCGACCGTGTAGTTTTCGCCCCTGAGGGCACATGGGTGGTGGACTTCAAAACCGGTGTACCGATGGCAGAACACGGAACCCAGGTGGCTGGATACTGCTCCGCCATGGTGGAGATGGGATACCCTGCGGTGAGTGGGTACATCGTGTATTTGGAACCCGACGTGAGGGTGGTGGAGGTGCCGATTTTTAACCATAACTAACAATTTTTTGTTGGTAAATTGGATTTTTTTCGTAATTTAGCGGTGTGAAAAGGAATACTGAATTCGCAATAATAAACTAAAAAACAAAGATATGGAAGCCAAGAAAAATCCAAAGGCAGACCTCGAAAACCGCCGAGGGCTCTATCTGGAGATAGGCTTGGTGGTTATTTTGGTGGCCGCCCTTGTGGCGTTTAACATCAAAAGTTACGACCAGGAGCAGGTAGAGGTGGTGGTGCGTACCGCCGAGAACGAGGTTGAGGATGTCATCATCCAGACACAGCAGGAGGAGTTGCCCCCGCCTCCGCCCCCCGAGCAACCTGAGGTTACGACCGAGCTGAACGTCATCGAGGATGACGCCGAGTCTGAGAACGAGGTTGATATGAGTTCGTTCCAGCGTCAGGAAGAGGCTACAAACATCGAGATTACGCCAGTAAAAGTCGAGGAAGAAGAAGAAGAGGAGGAGCAGACCATCTTCCAAGTTGTGGAGAACGACCCCGAATTCCCCGGTGGTGTGGAAGCCCTGATGAAATACCTGCAGCAGAACATCAAATACCCGCAGCTGGCTCGCGAGAACAACATTACGGGACGTGTGTATGTCACGTTCGTTGTGGAGCGCGACGGCTCGGTGACGGGTGTGCGCGTGGTGCGTGATATCGGTGGTGGCTGTGGACAGGAGGCCGTCCGCGTGGTCAAGGCCATGCCCAAGTGGTCTCCCGGAAAGCAGCGTGGCAAAGCTGTGCGTGTGCAGTACAACCTCCCCGTCAACTTCTCGCTGCGTTGATTAGCGTAAACAACTTGTCGGTGCAGTTTACGGGCACCGACCTTTTCAGCGGCGTCACATTCAATGTGTCAGACCGCGACAGGATTGGACTTGTCGGCAAGAATGGAGCCGGCAAGTCCACTCTTTTGAAGATACTTTGCGGGTGGCAGGAGCCGGAGAGCGGCACCATTGTCGTGGCCTCGGGTCAGACGGTGGGCTACCTGCCGCAGGAGATGATCCCTGACAGCGTGGGCAGTGTGATGGAAGAGGCGCTCACGGCCTTCGAGAACATCGACGGGATGGAGCGCGAACTGGAAAGCCTTGCAGCAGAAATTGCCGAGCGCACCGACTACGAGAGTGATGACTATACGCGTCTGCTTGAGCGCCACAACGAGGTGTCGGAACATCTTTCCCTACTTGGCGGTGGACGCCGGCAAGAACAGGCTGAAAAAGTGCTGCTTGGGTTAGGTTTCCGCCACAGCGATTTCGATAGGCCGGTAGCGGTATTCAGCGGCGGATGGCAGATGCGTGTCGAGTTGGCCAAACTCCTGCTGCGGCATCCTGATTTTCTGTTGCTCGACGAGCCGACCAACCATTTGGACATAGTCTCTATACAATGGCTGGAGAACTACTTGGCTCAGTATAGTGGAGCGGTGGTCCTGGTGAGTCACGACCGCACATTCCTCGATAACATCACGCGCCGAACCATAGAGATTACGGCTGGGCGCATATATGACTACCGATGCCCATACTCGGAATATGTTGTGCAGATGCAGGAACGCAGGGCCAGCCAGATGGCGCAGCTCACGGCCCAGCAGAGGCAGGTGGCACAGATTGAAGCATTCATAGAGCGGTTCCGCTACAAAGCCACCAAAGCAAAGCAGGTGCAGAGTCGAGTGAAGATGCTCGAGCGCATGGAGGAGGTGAAGGTCGACGAGATTTCGACGGAGAGCATCCACTTCCAGTTCCCACCGGCTCCGCACAGCGGGAAGATTGTGGTGGAGGCGAAGCATGTGGGCAAAGCATACGGTGACAATCAGGTCTTCGACAACGTGGACCTGCTGCTTACAGCCGGAAGAAAGGTGGCCTTTGTGGGTCGCAACGGCGAGGGTAAGTCGACGATGGCCAAGATAATAGTGGGCGACATCAACGACTACAGCGGCACGCTGAAACTCGGAGCCGGGGTGACGGTAGGCTATTATGCCCAGAACCAAGCCGCCATGCTTAACCTGGAGAAGACGGTCTATGAGACCATAGACGATATAGCGCAGGGCGATATCAGACCCAAGATACGCAACATTCTCGGTAGCTTCCTCTTTGGTGACGACGACATAGACAAAAAGGTCAAGGTGCTCAGCGGAGGCGAGAAAGCACGCCTGGCATTGGCTAAGCTGCTGCTTACCCCGAGCAACCTACTTATACTCGACGAGCCGACCAATCACCTGGACATGGACAGCAAGGACATACTGAAAAATGCCCTGCTGCAATATACGGGGACACTGATAGTGGTGAGCCATGATAGAGACTTCCTGAGTGGCCTCACTGACGAGCTCTACGAGTTCCGAGATGGCGCGGTGCATGAGTTCAAGGGTGACATCATGGAGTTTTTGGAGAGCCGCAAGGACGAGCAGAGTGGCATAGGAAAGCAGGGCGGCCAGAGCAGTCAGAGCAGCCAGAAAAGCCCCACGGAAGGCAAGGTTGCCTACGAGCAGAGCAAAGAGCGCGAGCGAGAGCGGCGCAAGCTGCAGAACGTGGTGAAGCAAAAAGAGCAGGAGATAGAAGCTCTTGAAGCCGAGATAGCCAAACGCGATGCTGTTTTGGCGTCCGGCGAAGCGCAATCCCCCGAATATTATAAAGAATACCAGTCGTTGAAAGACCAACTCGAGCAGAAGATGAGCGAATGGGAAGAGGCGGTCATTGCAGCAGAAGAATAAAAAAGAGTGCGGGCAGCTCATCGGAGCTGCCCGCACTCTTTTTTATATTGCTTCAGCGGCGGCATGTGCAGTGCTGAAGGCAATCTGAAGATTGTAGCCTCCGGTGTCGGCGTCGAGGTCGAGGAGTTCGCCTACGATGTAAAGCCCGTTCACCAGGCGTGATTCCATTGTCTTGGGGTTCACTTCGGCCAGTGAGACTCCCCCCTGGGTTACAACGGCCTCGTTGAAGTCGTGAGTGCCGGTGATGGTGAACTCTACACCTTTGAGCCAGCGACCAAGGCGACGGCGTTCCTCGCCAGTGATTTGATGCAGACGTTTATAGTATTCTATATGTAATTGTTTTAATGCCAGCGGTATCAGCTCGGCTGGTAGCCAGAGGCGCAGGGCGTCGTTGAATATGCGTGTGCCGTTTTGGTCGATGTCGCTGAGCAGGCGGCGGTCCATCTGTTCGGGCGAGAGGCCAGGCTTGAGGTCGAGGCGTGCCGTGAGGGACAGACCTTCGTGCAGCGGGCGGGTGGCCATGCGGCTGGCGCTGAGCACCAGTGGGCCGGCGAGGCCGTCGTTGGTGAAAGTCATCTCACCAACGGCAGAATTAAAGATTGTGGATTGAGGGTCGGAGATTGAAAGCTGCACGTTTTTCAGGACGAATCCTACCATTTCTTCGGGTATCGTTTCTTTGCACTGCAGAGCTACGAGAGAAGGAACTGGTTCCACGACGGAGTGGCCCAGCTCTGTTGCCATACGGTAGCCGGCACCGGTGCTGCCCGTGGTGGGGTAGGAGAGGCCGCCTGTGGCCAAGATGATGTGGCGGCAGGCGATGCGTTCGCCACTTTGAAGAACCACGCCGGTGGCTTGTGGTATAACGTCTGAGGAGGCGTTAGTGTCTTTGAATACTTCGATGGATTTGACAGTGGTGTTTTTGCGGATGGTGACGTTGGGGTTCTTCTCCAGTTCGCCAATGAGGGCCAGGAAGATGTCGAGAGAGCGGCCGGAGGCTGGGAAGACGCGTCCGCCCCGTTCTTCGACGAGTGGCACACCGTGTTCTTCAAACCACTGCATAATCTCGTGGTTGAAGAAGCGGCCGTAGGCGTTGCGCAGCCATACGCCGCCGGATTGGCCGGGTTTGCGGGTGGTGCCAGCTGTGCTGCTGCCTATGTGTGGCAGGGTGTCGCGCAGCGAGGCGGTGTTGGTGAGATTGCAGCGCCCTTTGCCGGTGATGCGTAGTTTTCGGCCGGCCTGGTCCATCTTCTCGAGCAACAGCACGCGGCGTCCGCGACCGCTGGCCGTGACGGCTGCCATGAGTCCGGCTGCACCGCCACCCACGACGATTACATCATATTCCATCCTGCAGATTTGAGTGTTGAGTCTGCCGTTACGCTACCTGTCATACCTTGGCGGCCACACTGATATAGTCGGCCGGGTGGATGCAGAGGACGGGTATTTGCGAGCGGTGGACGATTTGCTGTGCGTTGGTACCGAGGAAGAACTGCGAGATGATGCGGTCTTGCTCAGTGTTTATGATGACGAGGTCGGCTTTTATGTCGTCGGCGTAGCTCAGGACGGTGTCGCTGTAGTTGGAGTAAGGCCTTATGTCGAAGTGGTATGTAACCCCGTTGCGTTCAAGGTAGTCGATGCTCTGCTGGACGTAGGTACGGAGAGCCGACTCCTCCTCTTTCATGTCGAGAAGGCCGAGGATGTGCACATCGGAGCCGAAAATGCGCGCCATGGTGGCGGCAGGTGGTACCTTTTCGCGCGAGTTGGGATTGACGCGGATGGGGACCACGATGCGTTCGAGCCGCTTGTGGAAGTCGTAGCCCTGGCGCATGGTGAGTACGGGACAGGGCGAGTCCTGGACAATGCGCGAAGCCTGGCTTCCGATAACGAATTTCTCGAAGCCGGAGGCTCCGTTGGTGCCGATGATAATCATGGGAGAGAGCTCCTTGCGTGCCACCTCGGCAATGGCGGAGGAGACACGCCCGTGGATGATGCGCCATTCGAGCTTGCCGCCCGTCATGGCCTTCTGGTACTTGTTGCAGAGGGCTTGCAGTTTGTCCTTGGCCAGGTTGGTCATCATGTCCACCTGGTCGCCGGTGAAGAGTAGTTTCTCGCGTTTCACCCATATCAGCGTTATGTCACACCCGATGCGGTTGGCCACGTCGACGGCCAGCTCGAGGGCGACATATGATCCTTCGGAAAAGTCGGTTCCTACGATTATAGATTTCATGAGTCTTGCATTATATATTTTTAACTTAACGCCGGTAGGTGTGGTTTATTGCGGTGTTGTAGTTTTTTTCTTGCCAATCACAAAAAAAGTAGTAACTTTGCCCGACAAACGGAAGGCCACGAGGGCCTTATAATACAATCTGTAACAGTGAGAAATGACAACCTCGACAGCCATAGCATATCTCCGAAAGAAAAGGAGATAGAACGTGCGTTGCGCCCTTCGGGCTTCGACAGCTTTGCCGGCCAGCGGCAGGTGGTGGAGAACTTGAAGGTCTTCGTCCGTGCTGCCAAGGAGCGCGGCGAGCCGCTGGATCATGTACTCCTGTATGGCCCTCCGGGACTTGGTAAGACGACGCTGAGCAATATCATAGCCAACGAGTTAGGTGTCAGTATCAAGACTACCTCGGGGCCGGTGCTCGACAAGCCGGGTGACTTGGCCGGGTTGCTCACCTCGCTGCAGCCTAACGATGTGCTCTTTATAGACGAGATACACCGCCTTTCGCCGGTGGTCGAGGAGTACCTCTACAGTGCCATGGAGGACTTCCGGATAGACATCATGATAGAGAGTGGACCTGCAGCCCGTTCGGTGCAGCTGAACCTCAAGCCGTTCACCCTCATTGGCGCCACCACGCGCAGCGGCATGCTCACGGCACCGTTAAGAGCCCGTTTCGGCATCAACTGCCGACTCGAGTACTACGACGCAGAGACCCTCACAAAGATAGTGAACCGCTCGGCGGCGCTGTTGCAGGTCAAGATAACCAGCGAGAGTGCCATAGAGATAGCGCGTCGTTCGCGTGGCACACCGCGAATAGCCAACCGTCTGCTGCGGCGAGTGCGCGACTTCGCCCAGGTCAAGGGAGACGGCACCATCACGCTCGACATAGCCCGCTATGCCCTCCAGGCCCTCAACGTGGACCGTAACGGACTGGACGATATGGATATCCGAATACTGACCACCATCATCGACAAGTTCAAGGGTGGTCCTGTGGGTGTCAATACGATAGCCACTGCTGTCGGCGAGGATGCCGGCACTGTGGAGGAGGTCTACGAGCCCTACCTCATACAGGAGGGCTACCTCATGCGCACCCCTCGCGGCCGTGAATGCACCATGCTTGCCTACCAACACCTCGGCAAGATAAAGGCCAACGGCAACCAGCAGGAGCTCTTCTGAAACAGAATTCTGTGATTATTCCCTCAGGGCGCTTGGCGAAGCGCCGAGGTTCTTCTGCACGTAGCGGACGAAGTAGTTGGTTGAGGAGAATCCGTAGTAATCGGATATCTCGTCGATGGTGAGGGCGCGGTTGCGGAGGGTGCGGCTGATGTTGAGGGCGGTGTAGCGGGTGATCCAGTACATGGCCGACTGTCCGCTCACTTCGCGGCACACCTCGCTGAGATACTTTGGTGTGACGCACAGCGCGTCGGCGTAGTGGGCCACGTCGCGGTGCTGCACGTACTCGCCTCGGTCGAGCAGCGACATGAACTGCCGCATCAGCAGAGCCTGCTGATTGGTGACGTGCCGCTCGCCGTAGAGTTCCACGTGGAAGTCGAAGAAGTCGATTATCATGCACTGCACCGCGTTGAGCATTGCGTCGCGGTGGAAGTTGTGCTGCGGCAGGGCGAGGCGTCGGCGTATGTAGTCGAAGTTGAGCTCGCAGACCTCTTGTTGGGCTGCGGTGAGGTGCATCACCGGGTTCTCGAAGAGCGCGAGGTGGCCCCGCATGCCGTAGTTGCTCTGCGGGGAGGCGACTTCGGTGAAGGTGGCGGAGACGTAGATGACCTCGATGCGGAAGTCGTCGCTCGGCGCGTAGTCGTGCAGCAGGAGCGACTGCTGCGGGATGATGAGGCAGTCGCCGGTGACGAGGCGGTGCTCACGGGCCCCGAGGCGGAAGGTGCAGCTGCCCTCGCGGCAGAGTGCGTGGGTGATGTAGCCCTGCTGCTGCATGGCGGCCGTCTGGTCGAGGCTTGTGGAGATGATGATGTCTTCGCTTAGAGTACTCATAGTAGTTTGATAACGCGGAACTAACGTTGTTATTGCATCGGGCGGAAGGCATTTTGTGCACAACGAGCGGCATTCTGTATTTGGCCTGACTGGTGGAATGGATGTATTTTTGCAGTCGGAAGCAACAATAGTGCAATGGGACTTTGAACAATGAATATTAATATTTTATACAATATGAAACGAATACTGATGCCGCTTGTGGCGGCTGTGATGGCCCTGGCGATGGTCGCCTGCGGCAGCAAGTCGAACAATACAAACAACGATACAAATAAAGAAATGTACACACTCAGTTTCGATGAACTGCAGGCCACTTACATGTCCGAGATAGCATGCAATGCGGCACGCGGCGACCAGTCAAAGCTCGGTGTGGCCATACGCAACGGCTTGCGTACCGGCCTCACCGCCAACCAAATCAAGGAGGCCCTGTCGCAGCTCTATGCCTACATGGGTTTCCCCCGTTCACTCAATGCGTTGGGTACGCTGCAGAAGGTGCTGAAGGAGTTTGACGACAACGGTGAGCCCTACGAACTTGGCCCCGAGGCGTCGCCGATGCCCGCGGGCTACGACGCCCTGAAGCAGGGGACCGAGGTGCAGACCAAGCTCAGCGGCCAGCCGTTCAACTATGACTTCTGCCCGGCCGAGGACTACTACCTCAAAGCGCACCTCTTCGGCGACATCTTCGCCCGCGACGTGCTGACCCATGCCGACAGGGAGCTGGTGACCGTCAGCGCGCTGAGCGGGTTGGAGGGCGTGATGCCGCAGCTGCAGGCCCATGTGCGCGGAGCGCTGAATATGGGCGTCAGCGAGGCGCAGCTGGCGGCCATCCCCGAGGCGCTGAAAGCCGCCGGACTGGAGGCTGAGGCGTTGCGTTGCGAGGCGGCCATAGCCGCCGTGAAGGGACAGCAGCGGACGGTGTCGCCTTCGGCCTATCCGCTGGGACAGCCCAACGACGCCTACGCCAAATACTTCATAGGGCAGAGCTACCTGGCGGTGCTCGACACGGTGAGCGGTCTCTGCAACGTAACCTTCGAGCCCTGCTGCCGCAACAACTGGCACATACACCACAAAGCCGTGCAGGTGCTGGTCTGTGTCAGCGGCCGCGGGTGGTACCAGGAGTGGGGCAAGGAACCCGTGGAGCTGACGCCCGGCACGGTGGTCAGCGTCCCCGCCGGCACCAAGCACTGGCACGGTGCCGCCGCCGACAGCTGGATGCAGCACCTGGCCTACTTCACCGCCCAACAGCCCGGCTTCCGCAACGAGTGGCTCGAGCCTGTCGACGACGAACAGTACAATGCGTTAGTGCGTTAGTGTGTCAATGCGTCAGTGTTTTAGATTTATGCAACAACTCCCCAAACACCACAGAGACATGAAACGCATCACGATGATTATTGCCGCCTGTTGCCTGATGATGGCCGCCTGCGCGCAGAACCCCAAGACCGACAACACACAAAAGAAAGGAAACAATATGAACAAGACACTTGTGGCCTACTTCTCGGCCACCGGAACCACCAAGGCTGCCGCCCAGCGGCTGGCCAAAGAGCTGAACGCCGACCTCTTCGAGATTGCCCCCGAGGTGCCCTACAGCGCCGCCGACCTCGACTGGCGCGACAAGCAGAGCCGGTCCACCAAGGAGATGAAGGACAAGAGTTCGCGTCCGGCCATCAAAGGCACGTGCCCCAACATGGACGACTACGACACCGTGTGGATAGGCTTCCCGGTGTGGTGGTATACCGCCCCCACCATCGTTAACACCTTCATAGAGGCCCACGACCTGAGCGGCAAGGTGCTCAATGTCTTCGCCACCAGCGGCGGCAGCAACGTCACCGGCTCGGCCAACGACCTCAAGAAGGCCTACCCGCAGTACCGCTGGGGCGAGAGTCGTCTGATGAACTGACAAAACGCTGATTAAGAATCGGCTGGCGGACGTAGGCCTCCGGATAGTGCTGATAGGGTGCCACCTACGGGGCAAGCACCTATTGACACGAATTGGCATGAATTAACCATGAAATAATGGTTGATTGTGTGATAATTGTACGTAAAACAAAGAGACAGATGAAACTAAAGAACATTCTGGTGGCGGCAATCGCGCTGCTGATGGCGGCGGGCTGCAACGGACAGAGCAAACAAGATGTGAAACAATCAAAAACCGGAACAACTATGAGTAAAGCAATCGTTATTTTCTTCTCCCACGCGGGCGACAACTACAGCGTGGGCAACACCGAGGTGGGGAACACCAAAATCGTGGCCGACTATATCAGCGAGCTGACGGGCGCGGAGCAGTACGAGATAGTCACGCACAAGTATGACGGGATGGCCTACAACGCGCTTATCAAGCTGGCGCAGGAGGAGGCCAACGCGGGTGAGCTGCCGCCATACGAGGGGAAGGCACCCGACCTGAGCCAGTACGACACCGTCTTCATAGGCGGTCCTGTGTGGTGGGGCACCTGTTAAAAGACGTTGCTCCCTTCGGTCGCGACATCTATCCGCAGGTGATGTTTACCCTCTTCCGCGACATTGACCTCGACGGCAAGACGGTCATCCCCTTCACCACCCACGAGGGCAGCGGGCTGGCGAGTTGCGTGAACGACGTGAAACGCGCTTTCCCCAAGGCCAAGGTCACCGCTGGCTGGAGCATGTACGGCCACAAGGTGAGAGGCGGCAAGGCCAAGGTGGAGAAGTGGATCAGGAGCGTGGTGAAATAATAGAGGTTATTTCCGCAGATAGGATTAGGATGAACCCCATACGGGGTCGTTTACAGAAGTCACATAAAGAAAAAGCCATTATGACAGAAACCACGATAGTTGACCCTCGCAAAACAACTGCCGAAGAGCGCGCCGAGGGTGTGCGCCAAGCACAGGGGCTCTTCCAACTCAACCACCCGATGCCCTACACCGACGAGTACAACGCGCTGGTGCGTGAGCTGTTCGGCGAGCGGTTGGGCGAAGGCAGCCTGGTGATGCCCGGTCTGACGGGCGTCTGCTTCGACCGCGTGAAGATAGGGCGTGGTGTGATGATAATGAACAACTGCCTGATGATGAGCCGCGGCGGCATCACCATCGACGACGACGCGATGATAGCCGCCAACGTGCAGCTCATCAGCAACAACCACGACCTGAAGGACCGCCAGCTGCTGATTTGCAAGCCTGTGCACATAGGACGGAACGTCTGGGTGGGCGCCGGCGCCACCATACTGCCGGGTGTCACTGTGGGCGAGAACGCTGTGGTGGCCGCCGGGGCGGTGGTGACGAAGGATGTGGCTCCGAACACCATCGTGGGCGTCAACCCGGCCAAGTTCATCAAGAATGTGTAGCCGAGGATGACGGTCGGAGGACCTTTTTTCGACCCCTGCGACCCCAGAGGAGGGGTAGAGAGGGGGTAGAGAGGGTCACGACTTTTTATATAGACAATACACGACAGGAGCAAGCAAATGCGCGGGCGGGACAATAAAGGTGCCGCCCGGGCGTTAATATATATAAAGTAAAAAAGAACTGAACAGATGAAAGTACTGCTACTCAACGGCAGCCCCAATGCCAAGGGCTGCACATACACCGCCCTCGCCACCGTGGCGGGCGAGATAGAGAAGAGCGGCGTGGGTACCGAAATCATCCACGTGGGCCACAAGGATATACGCGGCTGTCTGGGCTGCGGCATGTGCGGCGAGCTGGGGCGCTGTGTGTTCGACGACATGGTGAACGAGATTGCCCCCAAGCTGGAGGCCGCCGACGGACTGGTGGTGGGCTCGCCGGTCTACTACGCCGGTCCGAACGGCACGCTGACCAACCTGCTGGACAGACTCTTTTTCAGCGCCGGCTACCCGCTGCGGATGAAGGTGGGCGCCGCCGTCTGCTCGGCCCGTCGCGCCGGCACGACGGCCACGCTGGACCGGCTGAACAAGTACTTCACCCTGGCCGAGATGCCCATCGTCAGCAGCCGCTACTGGAACATGGTGCACGGCCACACGGCCGACGAGGTGCGCAGGGACGAGGAGGGGATACAGATTATGCGTGTGCTGGGGCGCAACATGGCCTTCATGGTCCGCGCCATAGCCGCCGAGCGCGCCGCCCACGGGCTGCCCGCAGAGGAACCGCAACGAATCAACACCAACTTTATCAGATAGAGAGATGACGATAAAAGAGATTGACGTCAAGAGCGTGATGACCAAGTCGAACCTGCCGGTTAGCGACTTCTCTGTCAACACCTATGTGGGGTGTGCCCACGCCTGCAAGTACTGCTACGCCTCGTTCATGAAGCGCTTCACCAACCACGCCGAGCCGTGGGGCGACTTCGTGGACGTGAAGCTATGGCCGGATATCAAGAACGCGGGGCGCTATGCCGGCAAGGAGGCTTTCCTCGGCTCGGTGACGGACTGCTACCAGCCCTGCGAGGCCAAGTACAAGCGCACGCGCGCGCTGCTGGAGCAGCTGCAGGGCAGCGGCATACGCATCAGTATAGCCACCAAGAGCGACCTGGTGCTGCGCGACATAGACCTGATAAAGACCTTTCCCGGAGCCCGTGTCAGCTGGAGCATCAACACCCTCGACGAGGAGTTCCGCCGCGAGATGGACCGCGGCGTGAGTATCGAACGTCGGCTGGAGGCCATGCGCCAGTTCTACGAGGCCGGCATCGACACCACTTGCTTCATCTCGCCCATCTTCCCGGGCATCACCGACGTGGAGGCCATCATAGAGCGGGCCAAGGGGCAGTGCAACCTCGTGTGGCTGGAGAACCTCAACCTGCGGGGCGACTACAAAGGGCGCATACTGCAGTGGGTGCACGAACACCATCCAGAGCTGGACACCCTCTACCACGACATATACACCAAGAAAGACCGCGCCTACTGGCACGAACTCAATGCCGACCTGGGCCACTACTGCGCCGAGAGCGGCCTGCGCTATGTCCGCAACGACGACAGCACCCACGCCCGCCACGGCGAGCCCCCGGTGGTGGTCAACTACTTCTACCACGAAGAGATAATACCCTCGGCCCGCAAAGAGCAGCTGCGCCAGACCCGCATCTGCTGCTGAGGGGACGGCCAGAGGAAACGAACAATCATGTAATCCATCCAAGTAATCAATAAATAACTAATGAAAAAGAACTTATTGGCAGTCATGCTGCTCGGCGCGGTGCTGACGGCATGCAATCAGAAGACAACGAACGAAAAAGAAGAAATGAATATGAAGACAATGGAACTGACACAGGAGTGGGACAAGGTGTTCCCGCTGAGCGACAAGGTGAACCACCGCAAGGTGACGTTCGAGACACAGTACGGGCTGACGCTGGCCGCGGACCTCTATACTCCTAAAGACTTCAAGACTTCGGGACTTCAAGACATCGAGACATCGAGACTTCAGGACGTCAAGTCATCTGTAGGACTCGAAGACTCCAAGTATCCGGCTATCGCCGTGAGCGGTCCCTTCGGGGCCACCAAGGAGCAGAGCAGCGGCCTCTACGCCATGCGGATGGCGGAGCGCGGCTTTGTGGCGCTGGCCTTCGACCCCTCGTACACCGGCGAGAGCAGCGGCGAGCCGCGCCGCACGGCGTCGCCAGACATCAACACCGAGGACTTTATGGCCGCCGTCGACTATCTGGCGAAGCAGGAGAATGTGGATGCGGAGCGCATCGGCATCATAGGCATCTGCGGCTGGGGCGGCATAGCCCTCAACGCTGCCGCGGCCGACCCGCGCATCAAGGCCACCGTGGCGAGCACGATGTACGACATGACTCGCGTGGGCGGCAACGGCTACTTCGACGCGGGCGACAACGAGGCCGACCGCCATGCGGCGCGCGAGGCCTTGGCCAAGCAACGGTTGGCAGACCCGATGGCGATGGCCGGCGGAGTGGTGGACCCCGTGCCCGACGACGCGCCGCAGTTCGTGAAGGACTACCACGCCTACTACAAGACCCCGCGCGGCTACCACGCCCGCAGCGGCAACAGCAACGACGGCTGGCGCGCCATCGGCACCCAGGCCTACAGCAACAGCCGCTTCCTGTATTACATCAACGAGATACGTTCGGCTGTGCTCGTGATGCACGGCGAGAAGGCCCACAGCCGCTACTTCGGTGAGGCCGCCTACCACTATATGGTGGAGGGTAGGGCAGAGGGCTACAGCTTTGTGGGCAAGCCAAATCCCAATCCCGGGAACAAGCAGCTGCTCATCATACCCGGCGCCACCCACTGCGACCTCTACGACGGCGGCACGGGCAACTACATTCCTTGGGACACGCTGGCGGAGTTCTTCACAAAGAACCTATAGTTGTCTAACAAAAACGGATGAGTTTGTCCCCAGTATAGAGAGGTAAGACAAGAAGACATTAAATATTAAACAGAATATGGATTATAAAGAGGAAGCGATAGAGTGCGTCAAGGGCAATGTCCTCCAGATGCATAAGCAAATATATGCCAAGTATAATGGGGATTTTGACAGAATCTATACCGAAGCGTACAATAACGCCTCCTATATGGGTAAGGTGATCAAACCTGGGAAGGAATATGAATTGAGTTATTTGGAGTGTTCGTGCCCAAAGGTAAAAAGTGGTCTGAGAAGCAATCCAGAGCAATGCGAATGTTCGCGACAGAGCATCTTTTTTATTCTCTCGCAACTTGAACCTGACAGCCAATTCGATGTCCGGATTGAGAATACCATTCTTCGAGGGAGCGACCGTTGCACATTCAGAATAATGAGACGAAAAAACACTTTATGACTAAGTTTCAAAACAGGCCCAACCCCAATGAGGCTTTCCCAAATCCCAATCTTCCTCGCCTCTGCTTCATCAAGAACGTGGTGAAGAATCCTTGTATCATCATTGGCGACTATACCTACTATGATGATGTGGACGGTGCCGACCAGTTCGAGAAGCATGTAACCCACTTCTACGACTTCATTGGCGACCGGCTGATAATCGGCAAGTTCTGTGCCATTGCCAAAGGGATTGAGTTTGTGATGAACGGAGCCAATCACCGCATGGACGGCGTGACCACCTATCCGTTCTACATCATGGGTGGCGACTGGGGCAGCGCCATCGCTCCTGTGAAAGATGAATTGCCTCTAAAGGGTGATACCGTGGTGGGTAATGATGTTTGGATTGGTCAGAATGTCACTGTCATGCCAGGCGTTCATATTGGCGATGGAGCTATTATCGGTACAAACTCTGTGGTAGC